>NZ_VPDH01000003.1:0-90931 GCF_013417785.1 Acinetobacter sp. YH12227
GTCATGAGAAAGCCCATATAAATGGGTAATGTACAAGTTGCTGTAGAAGCATGTTTAATTCGTCTGATCACAGATACTTTATAAAGTATTTTAATACTTTTTTGAATCCGTCAATGCGTAAGTCCTATATTAGTTGAATTTTTTTAAATGAGTAATGTTGGTTTTATAGGTGGGATTGTTTAATCCTATAAATATTTTTGATTAAAATTACAGTCCCTATAGGACATCATTACACAATCGAAATTTGATTTTCTGATATAATTTAACGCTATTTACAACATAACGATGATTGATAATTCATCGATGACATGGGCTTCAGTATGTTACAACTCTCCGAATTAAAAATTGCCATAATCGGATTAGGTTATGTCGGTTTACCGCTAGCTGTTGAGTTTGGAAAAAAAGTTCCCGTTGTGGGTTTTGATATTCATCAAAAGCGTATTGATGAGCTACAGAGCGGACAAGATCATACTTTAGAAGTTTCACCAGAAGAATTAAAGCAAGCAACGCATTTAAGCTACACCACGAACTTAGAGCAGTTAGCAGACTGTAATTTCTTTATTGTGACAGTGCCAACCCCGATCGATGAATTTAAGCAACCCGACCTGATTCCTTTGATTAAAGCATCCGAAAGTATCGCTAAAGTATTGAAAAAAGGCGATGTGGTTGTCTATGAATCAACGGTTTATCCTGGTGCAACTGAAGAAGTATGTATTCCAGTTTTAGAAAAAAATTCAGGATTAAAATTCAATCAGGATTTTTATGCAGGTTATAGCCCAGAGCGTATTAACCCGGGAGATAAACTGCACCGTGTCACCAATATTTTAAAAATCACTTCGGGTTCAACACCTGAAGTGGCTGATTATGTTGATCAAGTCTATAACTTGATTATTGAAGCAGGCACACATAAAGCATCAAGTATTAAAGTTGCAGAAGCGGCGAAGGTGATTGAAAACACCCAACGGGATGTGAATATTGCCTTAATTAATGAATTGGCGCTTATTTTTAATAAAATGGGCATTGATACAGAAGCAGTCTTGCAAGCTGCAGGCACCAAGTGGAATTTCTTACCGTTCCGTCCGGGTTTGGTTGGTGGTCACTGTATTGGTGTCGACCCATACTACTTGACTCATAAAGCCCAAGCGATTGGCTACAACCCAGAAATTATTTTGGCAGGCCGTCGTTTAAATGATGGAATGGGCGCTTATGTGGTGACTCAACTGGTTAAAGCAATGCTGAAAAAACGCATTCAAGTTGAAGATGCCAAAGTATTGATTTTAGGCTTAAGTTTTAAAGAAAACTGCCCAGATATTCGTAATACCCGCATTATTGATATCGTCAATGAACTTAAAGAATATCACACTCAGATTGATGTCTATGACCCTTGGGTCGATGCATCTGAAGCTGAGCATGAATATGGTATTAGCCCAATTTCAAACTTAGAAAATGGCAAATATGATGCCGTTATTTTGGCCGTTGCACATCATCAATTTAAAGATATGGGCGTGCAAGCCATTCGTGCTTTAGGTAAATCTGAGCATGTGCTATATGACTTGAAATATGTGTTATCTCAAGCCGAATCTGACCTTCGTCTATAAGAGGACATACTATTATGAATCAATATCAACAGGTATGTGACAACCTCAAAACTGCACCCAAAACTTGGTTGGTGACGGGTGTGGCGGGTTTTATCGGCTCAAACCTTTTAGAAACTTTACTTAAGCTCAATCAAACTGTGGTGGGTTTAGATAACTTTGCCACAGGGCATCAGCATAATTTAGATGAAGTGCAAAGCTTGGTCTCTGCTGAGCAGTGGGCGAATTTCCGTTTTATTGAAGGCGATATTCGTCAGTTTGCAGACTGCCAAAAAGCATGTGCAGACGTAGATTATGTCTTGCATGAAGCAGCGCTCGGTTCTGTACCACGCTCCATTGCTGACCCCATCACCACCAATGAAACTAATATCAGTGGGTTTTTAAATATGCTCACTGCAGCACGTGATGCAGGTGTTGCAAGTTTTACTTATGCGGCCAGTAGTTCAACCTATGGTGACCATCCAGCATTGCCAAAAGTGGAAGAAAATATTGGTAATCCACTTTCACCTTATGCGGTAACCAAGTATGTAAATGAACTCTATGCCGATGTATTTGCACGTGCATACGGTTTTAAAGCGATTGGCCTACGTTATTTTAACGTGTTTGGTCAACGCCAAGATCCAAACGGTGCTTATGCGGCAGTGATCCCGAAATGGACAGCATCGATGATTGATGGTGAGGATGTCTTCATCAATGGTGACGGTGAAACCAGTCGTGATTTCTGTTTCATCGACAATACAGTTCAAGCCAATATCTTGGCGGCGACCGCATCAGATGAAGCAAAAAATCAGGTCTATAACGTCGCAGTGGGTGACCGTACTACGCTGAATGAGTTATATCGTGCTATTCAAGTCGCGCTTGCGACCAATAATGTTCAATTTGACCGTGATCCTGTCTATCGTGAGTTTCGTGCAGGTGATGTACGTCATTCACAAGCCAGCATTTCCAAAATTGAGCAAGGCTTGGGTTATGCACCACAGTTTAAAATTGCCGAAGGCATTCAACTTGCGATGCGTTGGTACGTAAACAACTTAAAATGATATTGAACAGATGATTGCGAAAATTTTCGCAAAATATCAGTCCATTGGACTGATTACATTAAGTTTACTGGTCGGTGCGATAATTACATTTATCGCACTTCCTGTTTTAACACGCCTATATTCTGTTGCTGACTTTGGTGCTTACGGGATTGCATTGGCGATTGTCAGTGTTTTATCGACCGTTGCTAATTTACGTCTCGATCAAGCGTTGTTAGTCGCGGACGAGCAAGATAAAAAGAGCCTGATTTTTGAAGGGGCGGTGTTCTCAACAGCAATCGCTGTGATGAGTGGCATCGTCATCAGTGTTATTTTAAATGTTGAAATGGCAGGGGCTGTCGCGACAGGTGTGCTTGCCAATACCCTAATTCAAAGTCTGTATAATTATCAATTTTCTGCACATAAAGAATATTTCTGTGCAAGTTTAAATATTTTCCGTAGTGCCATTGTGGTGGCTGTTCAACTTTCTTTACCGCTCGTGATGCAAATTAGCTTGGTGAACAGTTATAACGTCAGCTCAGTCATTATGATTGTGGCGGTGCTGATTTATTTACTAAAACATCAGCTCTATCAAGTGAGTTGGCAAGCATTTAAACATTACAAAGATTTTATTTATGCCAACACGCCTCATGCCTTGCTGAATAGTTTTTCGCATAATTTGCCTTACTATGTGGTGTCGCATTTTGTCGGTGTGCAGGCGATGGGCTTCTATGCCATTGTCGAAAGGACTTTGCGTGTTCCGATTAATCTGATCTCACAAACTTTGCGTCAGTTTTTTATTCGCAAATTTAAAGATGCAGATTCAAGCCAAAATGCGTTAAAAGCCAGTGTGCTACTGAGTTTAGTTTCACTGCCATTATTTGCCTTGGTGTTTGTATTGCCTGAATCTTTATATTTATGGGTTTTTGGCAGTGAATGGGTGGGTATTTCGAGCTATTTCCAAATTTTAGCTTTAGGTTATTGGGCGATTTTCTGTAATCCACCAAGCTCAGCTTTTTTGATTGCTAAGCGCAACAGCCAAGTTTTATTCAAGTTGCAAATCGTAGAACTCATGATTAAGTTTGCTTTATTTGCAGGCTTCTATGCAGTCTTTGCTGATAAAGTGTATATGTTACTTGCGGTGCCTGTGGCATTAATTTTCTATAACTTTGCCATTTTATATGTGGTGTGGAGAAACAAAAACTGATGTTTTTTAAAATCTTAAAATACATAAATTGGTTTGCTTCACAGTGCCGTAAAGTGATGTACAACATGGCATTTGGCACACAATTCCGTTACTTCGGGAAAGCGTGTACTCTAGAGATTAATGGCCAAGTCAAGATCGGTAAGAATGTCTATATTGGCGACCATGTCAGTTTAATTGTCGAGCAAGGCGCGATTTTAGAAATTGCAGATCACAGTTTTATTGGTGAAAGCTGTTATATCAAATGCTTTGGTGGCAAGGTGTCGATTGGTCAAGACGTCAGTATTAACTCGAAGTCTTTTATCAATGGCTGTGGTGGTATCACCATTGGCGATAACACCCGTATTGGTACGCAAAGTATTTTGATTGCCAGCAACCATAAATTTGGTGAGCCTGATCTGTTGGTGAAAGATGCGATTACCAAACAAGGCGTCAGTTTAGGACAAAATATTTGGCTAGGTGCACGGGTTACGGTACTTGATGGTGTAACTATTGCCGATGATAGCGTGATTGGTGCTTGTAGTTTGGTATCTAAATCTTTGCCTGAATCAGGGGTATATGTCGGTATTCCGGCTAAAAAGATCAAAACTGTTTAAAATACTATTCATATCCTAAAACACGTTTTCAGCGTAAAATATTCAGCTTAATTTTTTTCCTTTCGATTTTCTGATCCTGACATAGGTCATACGTATGGCATTTATGGTTTCTGCTTTTCGACAGCTGTTTGATCTTGCTTATTTTATGGCGAAGGGCAGTGTGGCTTATGCACGTAAAAAAGGTGTGAAAGTCGGTGAAAACTGCCGAATCTATATTAAAAGTTGGGGCTCAGAACCGTTCTTGGTCAGCATTGGCGACCATGTGACGGTCACTTCAGGGGTGAAATTTATTACCCATGATGGCAGTACCTGTTTGGTCAAAGATGACCAAGGGAAACGCTATCAACGCTTTGCGCCAATTCAGGTGGGTTCACATGTATTTATTGGTGTAAATAGCATTATTATGCCGGGTGTGAGCATTGGCTCAAATGTGGTGATTGGCGCAGGTTCGGTGGTGACTAAAGACATTCCTGACCATAGCGTGGCGATTGGTGTGCCTGCTAAAGTGGTATCCAGTTTTGCTGATTATCAAGCCAAAATTCAAAGCACCTGTGCCAGTGATACTGACTTAGCGGGTATTGCGGATTATCGCGCGCGCGTGGAACGTGCCATGGCAATTCAAGCCTCAAAAAATCATCGTTAATATTCTCGCATTTTATAAAATTTAGGTCTGCATATGTTGAATAAAGTCATGTTCTTTTTGCCAAGCTTGGGCGGTGGCGGTGCAGAACGTACGGTCATTCAACTGGCGAACAGCTTTGCTGAACAAGGGCTAAAGATTCATTTAGGTGTATGTGACCTTAATGGTGACAAAGCCAAGCTGCTACCCGAAGTCAGTTCTAAAATTGAATTGGTCAATTTTAATTGTGGTCGGGTGATGAATAGCATCACACCCTTAAAAATGAAAATGAAAGCTGAGCAATATGATTGCTTGGTGGCAACGCAAACCCATACCAATATTGTGGCAGGCATTGCGAAAAAGCTTGCAGGTGTTGCAACGCGATTGATCTTCCGTGAAGTATCGACGCCATCCAAAAACTTAAAATTGCAAGGTATTGCTAAATTTGTGCTGAAAACTTTGGTGAATTGGACTTATCCCATGGCACAGCAAGTGGTCTGTGTCTCTAAAGGGGTTGAAGCCGATTTTCGTGAATATTATGGCTATAAAAATAATAATCTGAGCACGATTTATAATCCTGTGTTGGACAATGCCTATTTTGAAAAGCTTAAAGCGCCAGTCACACACAAATTTTTGAACGATGACCATAAAGTGATTTTGGCAGTAGGGCGTCTCACTGAAGCAAAGAACTTTGGTTTTCTGATTCGCTCTTTTAAAGCCTTGCATGATCAGCATCCTGAAACTCGATTATTGATTTTAGGTGAGGGCGAACTGCGTGCAGAGTTTGAGGCTCTAGTTGCTGACTTGGGTTTAAAAGACGTGGTGGATTTGCCGGGCTTTGATTCAAATCCATATGCTTATTTTAAATATGCATCGCTATTTGTTTTAAGCTCCAATTGGGAGGGTTTACCGGGCGTTCTCATTCAGGCCTTAGCTTCTAAAGTCAAAGTAGTGAGTACCAACTGTCCAAGCGGACCAATGGAAATTTTAGAAAACTCCAAGTTTGGTTTATTGGTTGAATGCAATGATCAGGTAGGTTTAACTCAAGCCATGCAACAAGCAATTTTTGCAGATTATGTGCAATATCAAAATGTTGATTTTGAAATGCATATTCAGCAGTTTCATAAGCAAACCGTACTCAAGCAGTATTTGCGAATGATGGAGTCGGCAGCATGAGCAAACCGTTGATGGTACATGTGATCACCAACTTTGCAGGCGTGGGCGGTGCAGAGATGATGCTGGCACGTTTGATCCAATGCACAGAGCAGCAGTATGAACATGTGATCATTGCATTGATGAAAACCTCTGAGGTTTATCAAAGTACTTTAGATAGCTGTCAGGCGCATTATGCGCTGGGTTGGAATGGTATAAATACGCTGGGCACCATTCAAAAACTGCGTGGTTTACTCAAACAACTGCAACCTAAAACCGTGCAATGTTGGATGTACCACGCCAATGTGTTGACCAGTCTCAGTGTCATTGGTTTAGCGAAAAAACCAAAAGTTGTGTGGGGCATTCATCATTCGCTTGCTTCTCCTAAAGAGGAATCCATCAGTACCAAAATTGCCTTGGGTTTAAGCAAAATACTGTCACAGCAAGCCAGTGCTATTATTTATTGTGCACATTCGTCCATGCAACAGCATCAGGCGTTCGGCTTTAAAAATGGCAATAGCCAAGTGATTGCCAATGGTGTTTTTCTCGATAAGTTTCAGCCAAATTTACAGTTAAATGAACCAACCGTGATTGGTTTTGCAGGACGTTATCACACCGCCAAAGGTTATCCGTATTTGTTTGAAACCATGGACTTGCTGAAAGATAAAAACATCATCTTTAAAGTCGCAGGTAGTGGTGCAAGCTTAGATAACGTGGAAGTGAAAGCATTATTTGAGCAGTATCAATTGGAGAGCGAGAAAGTTCAGTTACTCGATCAAATCTCGGATATGCCTGCTTTTTATCAGTCGATTGATGCCTTTTTAATGACCTCGATTACCGAAGGATTTCCCAATGTGTTGGTCGAAGCCATGGCTTCAGGACTGCCATGTATCAGTGCAGATGTTGGCGATGCCAAATATATTGTGCAGGATTTAGGAAGTATTGTTCCACCACGTAATGCGCAAGCTTTGGCGGATGCCATTTTGGCATATGTACAAAAGACAGAAGCACAAAAACAAAGTTTAAAACAGGCGACGCGTGAACGGGCAGAGCAGAATTTCAGTATTGAAACTGTTAGCCGTCAATATATGCAGGTGTGGAGCCAACAGGCATGAAATTTTTAATGATCAGTAGTTTTTTGCCGTCGGTACTGAATTTTCGTGGCAAATTGCTAGAAGCGATTTCTGCTCATGACTATGAAATTCATATCATGGCACCTGAATTTGCAAGCTTCCCTGAAGAACAGAAAAAACTTGAAGTACTTGGCTATCATTTGCATGAAATTCCGATGCAACGCACTGGTACCAATCCACTGGCGGATTTAAAACTGCTTAAAAACCTGTATCAGCAGATTCGTCACATTCAACCCGATTATGTGCTGTCCTATACCATTAAACCGGTGATTTATGGCACCTTGGCATCATGGCTTGCCAAAGTCCCGCATCGTTTTGCGTTAATTACCGGTCTCGGTTACGCCTTTCAAAATGTCGAATCAGGTAAGCGCAGTGTGTTCCAAAAAATGGTGCATGGTTTATATGCGCAAGCATTAAAACGTAGCGACAAAGTCTTTTTTCAAAATCCTGATGACCTCAAATTGTTTCAAGATATGCACTTGCTTGATGCTGATAAACCCACTGTAGTAGTGAATGGTTCAGGGGTAAATGTGCAAGACTTTGATGTCATGCCTTTACCAAAAAATGAACAAGGGCAGGTCAAAGCCTCTTTCTTACTTATTGCAAGACTTTTGGGTGATAAGGGCGTGCGTGAATATGCTGAATCGGCACGTATCATCAAAGAAAAGCATCCTGAAGCGGAATTTCATTTGGTCGGTTGGATTGATGATAATCCATCAGCCATTTCTCAAGCCGAACTCGATACATGGATTGCAGATGGTCGCCTCAAATATTGGGGCAAGCTCAGTGATGTCCGTCCTGCAATTGCGGAAAGTTCCGTGTATGTGTTGCCATCTTATCGTGAAGGCACGCCACGTACGGTATTAGAGGCGATGGCAATGGGTCGTGCTGTGATTACCACCGATGCGCCGGGCTGTCGTGAAACGGTATCGCACGGTGTGAATGGTTATTTGGTTGGAGTGAAGTCTGTAGATGATTTGGTGCAAAGCATGCAGTATTTTATTGAAGATCCAAAACTGATTGAGTATATGGGAACGCGTTCGCGGGAAATTGCGCTGAATAAATATGATGTGCATCAAGTGAATAAGCACATGATGGCTGAAATGGATATTCATTAAAGGCGATTTACCCAATTTAAGAGGCGATCCAGATGACCTTAAAATATATAAAAAGTGATTTATACCGTTATACCGGTCATGTCAGTTTTAAAACATTTTTGAAAACTTATTTTTTCAATCGTGGTTTTAATTTTTCATTTTGGCTGCGTTTAGCCAGTTCAAAAACTGTATGGGCAAAGTTGGCCTATCCTATTTATTATTATAAAAGAAAGCACTACGGCATTGATATTCATACCACGACTCAAATTGGCTACGGCTTGTTTATTGGGCATGGCGGGCCGTTGGTCGTCAATCCGACAACCGTGATTGGCAATAATGTGAATTTATCGCAATTTACCACCATTGGTGCAAATGGCGGCCGTCAAGCCGCAGAAATTGGCGATAATGTTTATATTGGGCCAAATGTCTGCATTATTGAACATGTCAAAATTGGCAAGAATGCCACTATAGGTGCGGGCAGCGTTGTGACCAAAGATATTCCTGAAAATGCAACTGCGGTAGGAAACTACGCGAAGGTGATCAGTATGAATAATCCGGGTCATGCAGTTAATCGTCGTTGGACAGATCTCTAAACGGTTATATGGTTTAGCAGCTTTTAGAATGGGGAATACTTGAATCCCTGTGATGTTGAATTTTTTACAAATCTGATGGCTTTGGACAGGGTATAATTATTGCTAGAAATAAATATTGACTCCACCATTTTTATCTAACCTCAAGAGTGAACCATGTTAAAGCGCTTATTGGATATTGTGATTGCATCATCTGCGCTATTGCTGCTGTCTCCTGTATATGCTTTTGTGGCATATAAGGTGCGAAAAAATTTGGGTTCACCTGTATTGTTCCGTCAGGTGCGTCCGGGGCTTAATGGCAAACCTTTTGAAATGATCAAATTCCGCAGTATGAAAGATGCGGTTGATGCACAAGGTGATTCCTTGCCCGACAGTGAGCGTTTAACACCCTTTGGTCAAATGCTGCGTTCCAGCAGTCTGGATGAAATGCCTGAACTGTGGAATGTGATTAAAGGCGATATGAGTATTGTCGGACCACGACCACTGCTGATGGAATATTTACCCCTCTATAATGAGCAACAAGCCAAACGTCATAACGTGCGTCCGGGCATCACAGGGTATGCGCAAGTGAATGGTCGTAATGCCATTTCATGGGAAAAGAAATTTGAGCTAGACACATGGTATGTCGAAAACCGTTCATTATGGCTCGATTTTAAAATTATGCTGAAAACGGTACAAAAAGTATTGTCTAAAGATGATATTAGTGCCGAAGGTGAAGCGACCATGAGTAAATTTACGGGTACTTCGGAGCCTAAAGATGACTAAGCTCTATGCAATTTATGGCGCTTCAGGCTGCGGGCGGAGTTTAATGCCTGTTGCACGCCAGCAATTAGCCCGTGAAAGCGATATTTCAG
This sequence comes from Acinetobacter sp. YH12227, assembly GCF_013417785.1. Classification (NCBI taxonomy): domain Bacteria; kingdom Pseudomonadati; phylum Pseudomonadota; class Gammaproteobacteria; order Moraxellales; family Moraxellaceae; genus Acinetobacter; species Acinetobacter sp. YH12227. Next base: position 9,857 of record NZ_VPDH01000003.1, read on the forward strand.
AAATCGTATTTATTGATGATGCCTTGGAATTGGTTGCAGACGTAAATGGTCATCGTGCCATGAATTACCTCACATTTTTAAATGAAACGGCTTCTGAAAAATACGTGCAAATCGCGATTGCCAATAGTCATGTACGAGAAAAGATCGCTCAGCGTTTAGAGATGGATGGCATTCACCTTTGGTCGATCATCGCGGACAATGTAGTTCTAATGGATCAGCTTGAGCTCGATGAAGGCTCTGCTTTAAGTCCATTTGTCACCATTGGCTCAAATGTCAGAATCGGTAAGTGTTTTCATGCCAATTTATACAGTTATGTCGAGCATGATTGTGTGATTGGGGATTTCGTTACTTTTGCACCAGGCGTAAAATGTAATGGCAATATTCATATTCAAGACCATGCTTATATGGGCGCAGGTGCGATGATTAAGCAGGGCACACCTGATCAGCCTTTAGTGATTGGTGCAGGTGCTATTGTTGGTATGGGTGCTGTCGTGACTAAAAGTGTGCCTCCAGGCGCAACAGTGGTGGGAAATCCCGCCCGTATTGTGACGAAAAAATAGATTTTTAAACTCGATTTTGAGACTAGGAAAAACTCATGTTAAACAGTGCATTTGAACCTTGGCCAAGCTTTACTCAAGCAGAAGCCGATGCGGTATCAAAAGTCCTTTTATCCAATAAGGTGAATTATTGGACCGGTCAAGAATGCCGTGAATTTGAAAAGGAATTTGCACAGTTTGCAGGAACCAAGCATGCAGTTGCTGTTGCCAATGGTACAGTCGCACTGGATGTAGCACTCAAAGCCTTAGGTATTGGCGCAGGCGATGATGTGATTGTTACCTCACGTACGTTTTTAGCTTCGGCAAGCTCGATTGTGACTGCCGGTGCCAATCCGGTTTTTGCAGATGTCGAACTTGATTCACAGAATATTTCTTGCCGTACCATTGAAGCAGTGATTACGCCGAATACCAAAGCGATTATTTGTGTACATTTGGCAGGCTGGATGTGTGATATGGATCCGATCATGCAGTTGGCTGAGGAAAAAGGCATTTTTGTGATTGAGGATTGTGCCCAAGCGCATGGTGCAATGTACAAAGGCAAATCAGCTGGTTCCATCGGTCATATTGGTGCATGGTCTTTCTGCCAAGACAAAATCATGACCACGGGCGGTGAAGGCGGCATGGTCACTACCAATGACGAAAGTCTGTGGAAAAAAATGTGGTCGTATAAAGATCACGGCAAAAACTTTGATAGCGTCTATAACAAACAACATCCACCGGGTTTCCGTTGGTTGCATGATTCATTTGGCACCAACTGGCGCATGATGGAAATGCAGGCGGTGATTGGCCGTTTACAGCTCAAACAAATGCCAGAATGGACTGCAAAACGTAATGCCAATATGGCGCGTATCCAAGCGGCGTTTGAAAATAGTCCGTATTTTACTGTAGCAAAACCATCTGTTGAATATGTGCATGCAGCCTATAAATGCTATGTGCAAGTCAATGTCGATGCTTTACCCGACGGCTGGTCGCGTGATCGAATCATGGCAGAAATCAATGCATTGAATGTGCCTTGTTTTAGCGGTTCGTGTTCAGAAGTGTATTTAGAAAAAGCATTTGATGGTACGCCTTGGCGTCCTGCGCAGTCTTTACCGCAAGCTAAACAGCTCGGTACAACAAGTTTAATGTTCCTTGTACACCCAACATTGTCTGAGCACAGCTTGCAGAAAACCGTGGATGCGATCCAAGCGGTGATCGCAAAAATCTAAATCTGAAAAGAGCGTATAATATGCGCTCTCATTCGCTTTATTGACCCCATTTGAGCATCTTGTGAAAGACTTTATCCGTTCTATAGCATCATTACCGCGTCGCCAAAAACAAATCGTTTTGGTGCTGATGGATATCTGTGTTTTACCACTGATGATGTGGCTGGCTTATGCCATTCGTTTGGCACGTCCCAATGTTCAGGTCATGCAAGGACTGGATGCTTGGTATATTTATGTTGGTGTGGTTGGCATTCTGATTTTTGCTTTGCTTGGTATTTACCGTGCAATTGTACGTTCATTTAATGAAGATTATTTGCTGCGGATTTTAATCGGGACATTTATTCAAATCGTGGCCTTGTACACGATTAAAAAACTCAATGTTGCATTTATTCCCATGAGTATTCCGCTCATGTATGGCTTTATGCTGTTTTCATACATGTGGTGGAGCCGTGCAGTCATTCGCTACGCTACCCTTAAAACTTTTGCCAAAAAGCAAAGCCGTAAACGTGTGGCAATTTATGGGGCAGGGCTGGCAGGTCAGCAAATTGCAGCAGCTTTAAACCGCTCAGATGATTATTTGCCCGTGTGTTTTATTGACGATAAGCGCTCCTTACAAGGTCAGTCACTGAGTGGTTTAAAAATTTATTCACCCAAAAAAGCGCAAGCAAAATTTGGAAAATTTGGCATTGAAGAAGTATTACTTGCCATGCCATCGGTTGGTCGTGCGCGTAAAAAAGAACTCATTGAGTCTTTTGATATGGCAGATGTCAAAATCATGGAACTGCCAGGGGTAACCCAACTGGTCGATGGTCAAGTTCAAGTTTCAGATATTCGTGAAGTGGATATTATTGACCTATTAGGGCGTGATCCTGTACCACCAAAGCCTGAACTCTTAGAAAAAAATATTAAAAATAAAGTGGTCATGGTGACAGGAGCAGGGGGGTCGATCGGCTCGGAGTTATGCCGTCAGATCGTGAAGCATCAGCCTAAAATGTTAGTGCTGTTTGAAATGTCTGAATTTGCTTTGTATTCAATCGACCGTGAATTGCAGGCTTCTGATATACAAATTATTCCAGTGCTGGGTTCTGTCACCAATCAGCAAAAATTAGAACGTATTATTCAAGAGTACAAAGTGCAAACGGTTTATCACGCCGCAGCCTATAAACATGTGCCACTTGTTGAAGCAAACCCATTTGAAGGTATTTATAATACGTCCATTGGCACACAGCGTAGTGTAGATGCAGCGGTGAATCAAAATGTTGAAACTTTTGTTTTAATTTCAACAGATAAAGCGGTACGTCCAACCAATGTCATGGGTGCGTCTAAACGTATGGCAGAATTGTATTGTCAGGGTCTAGCGTCGACGAATCCAAAAACTCAAATTAGTATTGTGCGTTTTGGCAATGTACTTGGTTCGTCAGGTTCTGTCGTCCCTTTGTTTAAAAAGCAGATTGCTCAAGGCGGGCCTGTTACAGTAACGCACCCAGAAGTCACGCGTTATTTTATGACCATTCCAGAGGCAGCTCAGCTCGTTATTCAGGCAGGTGCGATGGGGACAGGCGGCGATGTCTTTTTATTGGATATGGGCGAGCCAGTTAAAATAGTAGATTTAGCTAAACAAATGATTCGTTTGAGTGGTTTCCGTCCCATCGATGAAAATGGTATAGGTGATATTGATATACAATTTACAGGTTTACGTCCGGGTGAAAAGTTGTATGAGGAATTATTAATTGATGCAGATAGTGTGGAAAAAACGGATCATGAGCGGATTTTAAGGTCTTTTGAAAATTTTTATCCTTATTGTGATATTAATAAAATCTTTAATATATGGGAAAGTGAATATAAAGATAAGTCTGAAATACCAAATTTATTTAATGAATTTAAAAAATATGTAGAGGGTTATACTTCATAACTCAAATAGACTAATGTAAATCTAGCCAGGATATTGAAGTGGTTTCGAATAACAGGCGTATAGCTAAAAATTCAATTTTTTTATTAAGTAGAACAATATTTCTTACTATAGTAACTTTATATACACTTCGTGAAGTTATTTCAATACTTGGAGCGGAACAGTTTGGTTTATATACAGTAGTTTTTGGTATTGTAGCAATGTTTGGTTTTGTAAATGGCGCATTGCTTTCTGGTACACAAAGATTTCTAAGTGTTGATATTGGGAAAAATGACATTAACTCAATAAAAAACACTTTCATTTCAGGATTTTATATACACTTATTAGCTTCTTTTTTTCTCTGCTTTCTAATTTATTTATTTAGAGATTATATTATAGAAAATATTTTAAATATTAAAAACTTTAAGAGAGAGGCAGTTTTAATTTATAATTTTGCCACATTAAGTATTTTTATTTCTATTTTACAAATTCCTTTTTCAGCATTAATTACTGCATATGAAAAAATGCAAGCATTTGCTTATCTTGCAGTATTAGATGGTATCCTAAAACTATTGGTTGTATATTTTTTAAATTTTTTTGATATAAATAAAGTTGTTTTATACTCATTTTTTTTGACATTGGTAAGTTTTTTTATCTTTATTTTTAATATACTATATTGTTACATTAGTTTTGGTAGGGTGGTGGCCTTTAATTTTGTAGCATTAAATAAAATTAAGTTATTAATTAAAGATATGCTTCAATTCATGGGGTGGAATTTAATAGGCAATCTTTCAGTTGTAATGAGAAATCAAGGTGCTAATGTAATACTAAATATTTTTTTTGGTTTAATGATAAATACAGCATTTGCAATTTCTTTAACGGTTATGGCTGCTATATCTACATTATTATCTTCGGTATCAAATGCAATAAATCCTCAAATTTATAAAAATTATGCCAATAAAAATTTTAAAAATTATTATAATTTAATCGATTATGGTACAAAGTTTTGTATGATAGTTGTTTCAGTCGTTATATTCCCATTAATTTTTAGCATGGAATATATTTTGAAATTATGGTTAAAATCCACTCCTAGTTATGCAGTTGAATTGACACAATTGGGTCTTGTTTTAGTATTAATTGAGTCATTTTCAATATTAATTGTGTCGGCTATTCAGGCAACAGGTAACATTAAAGGTACACAGATAATAGTAGGCACACTACTTTTATTGAATATTCCGATTTCTTATCTACTGTTCATGCTTGGATTTTCGCCTAAATTTATATTGATCGTACCTATATGTATTGCTTTTATTGCTTTTTTTGTAAGAATTTTATTTTTAATTAAATTGACAAACTATAGATTTAAAATGTATGTATTGAAGGTTTTTATGCCTATACTTACACTACAAGTATTTATATTGCTAGGTATATTAATATATAATTATATTTTTGGTACTCCACAAGAGCTATCAGAATTTATATATTTCTTAATTTCATTTGGTCTCTATAGTTTATTTCTTTCTTATTTCATTGGATTAAATGAAGTGGAAAAGCAAAAAATCAGATCTATTGTATTTAAAAAAGATGGAAAATTTAGATAGTTATGAGTATTGAAAAAATTCTAGAAAATGAACTCTGTACTGGGTGTGGGGCTTGTATTTCAGAGGATAAAAGCAAAACAGCAAAAATGGTTTGGAATGATTCAAATTTCTTAGTTCCTAAGTTGACTGAATTATCTACTAGTAATGAAATGTACAGTGTATGTCCTTTCAATCCAAATTTAAAAAATGAGGATGCTCTAGGAAAAATATTTTTTCAGCGAACTAGTGGTAATTACAATGACAGGATTGGATTTTATGGTGGTCTTTATGCAGGATATAGTAATAAATATAGAGAAACCTCTTCCTCCGGTGGTATTGCAACATATATATTTGAAAAAATAATTAATAATAAAATTGCAGACCATTTATTCATTGTTCAGGAAAGTTGTGACGGTTTTGAATATAAACTGTGTAGCGATATAGAGGATATACGTAAAATATCTAAAACACGTTATATGCCTGTAACTTTAGAAAAATTGTTTACAGAAATTGATAATATTAACGGAAAAGTAGCAGTTTCAGGAGTTTCTTGCTTTGTAAAAGCAATACGATTAAAGCAAGAAAAAAATCCTAATTTAAAAGAAAAGATTCCATTTGTGGTGGGAATTATCTGTGGTGGATTAAAGAGTAAGTATTATACAGATTTTTTAGCACAATCAGCTGGGTGTAATTCTGATTATTCTTCAGTTCAGTATCGTGTTAAGAATGTTGAAAGTTTTGCTTTAGATTATAAATTTTCTTGTAAAGAAAAAGATAATGGCAGAATACATATGATTGATATGTTGAGCTTAGGTGACATGTGGGGAACAGGCTTATTTAAATCAAATGCATGTGATTTCTGTGATGATGTAATGAATGAATTAGCGGATATCTCTTTAGGTGATGCTTGGATAGATCCATATGATAAATCAGGTTCTGGAAATAGTATTGTTATAACCCGTAGTCAATTAGCTGAAACCTTAATAAACCATGGTATAGACAATGAAGAATTAATTTTAGATAAAATTTCGCTGGAAATGGTAATACAATCACAGTCAGGTAGTTTTAATCATAGACATAAAGGACTTGCATATCGAATTAAAAAATTTAAAAATAAAGATTTAATAAAAAAACGCGAAAGATTTATATCCGAACAAAGTATTATATTTAATTTAGTTCAATCGCAAAGAATGCAAACACGTGAAAAAAGTTTATCTTATTGGATAAATAATCCTGATTACTCTGAATTTAATAAGTTAATGCATCCATTACTTGTTAAATTAAAAATTTATAATAAATTAAATCATATGCAACAGAAGTTGGTAAAGTTATTTAAAAATAAGCTGGGTGCTAAATGAAAAAAGTAGCTATTTTAACGCAACCATTGGGACATAATTATGGTGGCATGTTGCAAGCGTGGGCACTACAACAAGTTGTTACCCAACTGGGTTATAATGTGGTTACGATTGATCGTCAGCCAGCTAAACTGAGTCTTACATATCTTTTTATACGGTTGATATATAGAGTTTTGCTAAAAGGATTGGGTAAAGGAAAATCACCTATTTTTATAGAATCGAAAAAAAATCTTGCCTATAAAAATACTAGAAATTTTATTAGTACAAATCTAATCATGTCAGAACCTTTGTTTACTACGTCTCAATTGATCGAGCATTTTGATAACATTGGGTATGATGCTGTTATAGTTGGCAGTGATCAAACTTGGAGGCCTAAATATTCACCTTGTATTGAAAACTTTTACTTAGATTTTTTAGAAAAAAAGAAAATTAAAAAAATTGCCTATGCATCATCATTTGGTGTGAGTGAGTGGGAATATGATGCTGAATTGACAGCGAGATGCTCAAAGTTAGTTAACTTATTTGATTGGATAAGTGTCAGAGAAGATTCTGGAGTTGAGCTATGTAAAAAATATTTTCATATAGATGTAGATCATGTTCTCGATCCAACTTTATTATTGAGTCAATCCGATTATAAAAAACTTATAGGTCAAGATAGGTTAGATTCAAAAAGTAGTGGAATTTACACTTATATCCTAGATCCTAGCAGTGAAAAGAAACAATTAATTGAATCTTTCGCTAAAGAACATGCAGAAATGGTTTATAGTTGCCAAGCAAAATGTTCTATTGAGGATTCAATTGATCATCATGATATTATTATGCCTGATCCAAGAGATTGGCTTGCTGGATTTGCAAATGCGAAATATGTCATTACCGATTCATTTCATGGAGTTGTCTTTTCAATAATTTTTGAAAAACCATTTATTTGTATTGTTAATGAAGGAAGGGGAAGTTCAAGATTTTCTTCACTATTCAAAACCTTAGGTCTTTCAGCTGATTTGAAAGAATACTCGTCTAAACTGACACATATCAAAGCCATAGATCCAAGGCTTATTCAACAATCAATTAATTTGCTTAAAAGAAAGCTAGATTTGGATGTCTAACTATTATGCCTTTTATCTCAGTAATTGTCCCTATTTATAATATGGAGAAATATATTGTTGATTTATTGGAATCTCTAGTAAATCAAACATATAAAAACTTTGAAGTAATCTTGGTAAATGATGGATCGACTGATCAAAGTTTAGATATTTGTAATCAATATGATAAGTGTGACTCTAGATTTAAGCTATATTCGAAAATCAATGGTGGCGTTGCATCTGCTAGACAATATGGTTTAGAAAAAGCTACAGGTCTATATATTATACATGCAGATCCTGATGACTATTTGGCTAATGACGCACTAGAATTGATGGCAACTGAAGTAGAAAGAACAAAATGTGATATATGTATTGCTTCTTATAGTGTAATGTTTCCGAATAAATCTATAACAGTTGAAGTAAATGGAGAGCTAACTCATCAAGATTTGATCAGAAAATTAGCATTTGATCAAATGCATGGTGCTTTGTGGAATAAGTTGATTCGAAGTGATATCTGCAAAAAAATGTCTTTCATACCAAATATTAATTATATGGAAGATAAATTGTATTTGTTAAAATTATTAAAAAATAATAAAAATTTAAAAATCTCTTGTATAAGTTCAAATGTTTATTTTTATAGACAAAGATTGGGTTCCTATACGAATGAAACTGATAATCTTTCTATCCAGAAATTTAAGTCTTCTAGTGAAATTGAAATTGAGTTATTAACAGATGTTCTAACAGAAATAGAATTAAAAGAAGTCAAAGAACTGATAGACATTCAGATTGCTTTAAGTCAACATCCAAAGGATATTCAAACTGGTAGATTTGGATTAAAAATGATGGTTAACCGTAATTTTAAATGGCACTTTAGGCTAATGGGTTTATTCTTAATGTTTGGTATTAGAGCACCATTGTATATTTATAAAATATATTCAGACAGCAAGAAACAAAAGTTAGGAGTGTTCTAAGCGTGAGTGTTAATTTAATACCTAAAAAAATACATTACTGCTGGTTTGGTGGCAATCCATTACCAGATATTGCTCATAAATGTATGGAAAGTTGGAAAAAGTTTTGTCCTGATTATGAAATTATTCGTTGGGATGAAAGTAATTGTGATTTGCTAATTAATGATTTCGTTAGAGAAGCAGTAGAGCATAAAAAATGGGCTTTTGTTTCAGACTATTTTCGTCTCAAAGTTATTGAGGAGCATGGAGGTATATATCTAGACATAGATGTTGAATTACTAAAACCCTTTGATAGTTTGTTAGAATTAGAAGGTTTTATGGGGTTTGAACTCTCAAAGTTTAATTGTATTAATTCTGGTTTGGGTTTTGGTGCTACGCCTCATAATAAAATTATACAAAAACTTAGAGAAAACTATGAAAAAACTTCATTTGTAAAACATGATGGTTCGTTTGATATGACTCCCTGTCCACAAAGAGATACTAAAGTGTTAATAAATTTAGGATTAAAGCAAAACAATTGTAATCAGCATATTGATAATTTTCAATTTTTTTCTTCAGAATACTTTTCACCAATTGGTTTTTTAGGAGAGAAAAAATTTACTCATAATACCTATTCTATACACCATTTTAATGCATCTTGGTTAAGTGATTCAGAAAGAAAATTATTAACATTTAGAAAGAATTTGAAAGATAAAATGGGAAATAAAATTGGGGGAGTGGTATACAATGTTTTATTACCGTTTCAGATTATAAAATTCTATGGTTTTTTTTATTTTTTAAGAAAAATTTTTCTTAAGATAAAAAATAAATTGAAAATGGTGAATTAAGTGCTTCCTTACTTTCTAGTATTTTTTTTAGTAAATTTTGTTACTATTTTTGAAAAAACTGTATTAAACAGAAGAGCAATATTGTTTCCTTTGTTTTTTTTGGTATTATTATTTTCTTTGCGCAATATTTCTGTAGGTGTTGATACTAATGCTTATACTCTAAATTATAAAAACCACAACAATGTTTATGTTAATGGTTTTTTAGAGGATATTGAAATTGGATATCAAATACTGGATAGAACTGTAATTTATTTTACTTATAACTATTTTTGGCTTTTTCTAATAAGCTCAGTCATTGTGATTTCTTTATATTTGTATACTTTAAAGAAAATATCACCTAACTATAGTATATCTGTTTTTTTGTATATTTCATTGGGTTATTATACATTTTTTTTTAATGGTTTGAGACAAGGAATTGCTCTAGCATTATGTTTTTTTTCATTGAAATATTTGTTTAGGAAAGAATTTTTAAAATTCTTATTAGTTGTTTTTATAGCTAGTTTATTTCATAAGTCTGCATTAATTGTTATACCAATATATTTTTTAAGTTTGTTAAAGATAAGTGAATATTACAAAGTTATTTCTTGTTTTATTTTTTCTTTGATCTTTAGCTCTATGCTTATTAATTATTTAGCCAATAATAACGAAAGATATGAAATATATAAAGATGTTTCCGGTGAGATAGGTGGGCTTTATACTTTACTTTATTTTACTTTTATTGGTTTGTTTTTTAAATTTTTAGCTAATAAGATTAAAATAAAAGATATAATATTTAATTATTCAATGAGTATTTATTGGTGTGGTTTAGCCATTGTTTATCCATTGGTCTTTTTAGGTATGGATCCTTCTGGTCCACAACGAGTGCTTTACTACTTTACTTTTACATCAATGATATTTATTACTTTAGTGATGAGTAAAATAAAAAACATGCTTTTATTGATTTTTATTTATTTTCAGTTTGTGTTATATTTTTATTTTGTGACTCGCTATTTAGGCGGTTTCTACCCTTATAAAATCAACCCAATATTTGAGATTTTTTAATGAGTTCTGATTTAAGTATTATTATTCCAGTGTATAATTCAAAAGATTATATTCTTGATTGTGTAAATTCTATCAAAATTTTGGATAATACAAACTATGAAATAATAATTGTTAATGATGGTTCTAGTGATAATAGTCTAGATATTATTAATTTAATAGCTAGCGAAAATCCACGTGTTAGAATAATTTCACAAGAAAATAAAGGACTTGGTGGTGCAAGGAATACTGGGATATTGAATTCCAATGGTAAGTATGTTTTATTCCTTGATTCTGATGATAGGCTAAATTTAAATATTTTTAATAAGTATTTAAAAAAAGATGATTTTGATATTTTAGAGTTTTCTGTTAATTTTTTAAATGAAGATGGTATTATTAAAAGTACCTTAAAAAAACAAGAAAATATTATTAGTAAAGTAGGGGTTGATTACACCCTGAAATTTGGTTTTGAAAGTTCAGCATGTAATAAAATTTATAATTTAAATTTTTTATTGAGAAATAATATTTTTTTTAAAGAAAAAATTTATTGTGAAGATATTCATTTTAATTCACGTGCTTTTTATTTTGCAAAAAATGTTAGGTCTACAAGCGAAATTTTGGAAAATATATATTTAACTTCTAATTCAATAACTAGGGGCGATGATCCCGTTAAAAAAAATAAATTAAGCACTGATTTAATGTTTGTTTTTGATGACTTAAAGTATTTTTTTAATGAGCAAAACTTTTCCACAAAAAAATATTCTAAATTAATTTTAGGGGATTTAGCTTTAGGTATAATACATATGAATTTAAAATTGAATAGAGATGCTAGTTTATATTTTAATTTTTTCAAAGAAAATAAGTTGTATTTTTATTCTTATGGCATGAAAAAGAATATTTATAAATTTTTTTTGATAAATAAAATATCTTTTATGTTGCTATCTTTGATTTATGTTTTTAAATTTAAAAACTAATGGAGTCTGTTTTGAATATTTTGCATATTTCTCCTAATTTTAATTGGTGTACTATTTTTATTTTACCTATTGCTAAGAAGCAATATGAAGTTGGGAACTGTGTATGGATTTCTACTCCAGAAAATCATTTGGAAATAAATTGTAATGAAAGTGGCGTAAAATTTGTGTCTTGGCATAATAAATATAATAAATTTTTAAGCCATATTTTTCACTCATTTTTTCTAATTAATCAGATACGAAAAAATAGAATTCATAAGGTATATTTGCATACCACCCTTGATTCTTTTTTTTACGTTTTAATGTTGCGTTTTTTTACTTCTGCTGAAGTGGTATATGTAAACCATGGAGTTCCGTATGTAGGATATAAAGGAATAATAAGAAACTTATTTAAGTTTGTTGAGTTTTCTAACTTAAATTTTTCCCACAAAACAATTGTTATTACTCAATCTATGAGCAAGTTGTTGTCATCTTTCCTTTTTTATAAGGAAAAACTTTTTTTTCTTAATCCTGGTACGATGGTTGGTGTAAATATTAAATATAAGGATTATCAGCAGCTACTCGATGAGCGTAATAAACATGAAAATAAAAATAAAATTAGAATAATTTTTATTGGTAGGCCTGAATTTAGAAAAGGGATATACGATTTATTAAAAGGTCTTTCAGGAACAAGACTTAATTATGAGTTAATTATTCTTGGCTGCGAAAAAAATGATATTAATATAGATTTAGACTGTAATAAAGTAAAGGTTTTAGGTTATAAAAAAGATCTTGAATTATTTTATTTGTCGTCAGATATTTTATGTGTGCCGTCTCACCATGAGGGTTTTGGTCAAATCTATTTAGAAGCAGCTTCTTTTGGTGTTATACCAATTTGTTGTGATATACCTGGGCCCACTGATTTTATCAAACATGATTTTAATGGTTTAGTAGTAAAACCTAAATCAGCAGAAGAAATCAAAGAATTATTTGATAATATTTCAGATGGTCTATTTGATTTAGAAAAACTTAAATACAATGCATACATTTCTTCTTTTACTTATAGTTCAGAAACTGTGGTTGAAAAAAACATGGAATTTTTTATATGACGGTATATTTTATAACCAATGGGGTCAATCGTGTTGGTGGTACTGAAAGGGTCATTGTACAGTTAGCTAAATCATTATCTGATGTCATTATTATTGTACCAGGTAATCAGCAATGTGCTTTTAATGGTTTTGAAGATCTAAAAATTTTAAGTTTAGATGTTGGTGAGTTTCCTGATAAAGGTAAGCTAAAAAAAATTGTACATAGGTTTGAATATTTAAATGAAATAAGAAAAAAAATTGCTATTAATTCAAAAGATATAGTGATTTCATTTTCTTTTGATTTAAACGTTATGAATGTAATTCTATCAAAATCAACAGCACATCGTGTTATACTATGTGAACATATTGAATATGATTATCATAAAGGTATTCGTAATTCGATTCGTAAATTTTTTTATAGACAAGAAAAAGTTCAATTAGTTTGTCTAACGGAAACTGATACACAAAAGTTTATTGCTGATAATATTGATACTATTACAATTCCTAATTTTATCAATCCTATTGAGTCTCATTATATACCTAATAGAAGAAAATTATTATCTATTGGTCGTTTGGAATATCAGAAAAATTTTAGTTTTTTGATTGAGTCTTTTAATTATTCTAGGTTATACGAAAGAGGATGGACTCTAGATATTATAGGAGAGGGTTCAGAATATGATTCTTTACAAAATATGATTACACAATTGAAATTAAATAATTTCATAACTATTCATAAGTTTACTAAAGACATCAATAGATTCTATGATTCAGCAACAATCCTTTGTATGACAAGTCGTTTTGAAGCTTTCCCGATGGTTTTGTTAGAAGCCATGAATCATGGCTTACCAGTATTAGTTACTGATTTTCCTACTGGTGCAAAAGAAATTCTTGGTCTTAATAATCCTCAAATTGTAAAAAAATATGACATTCATAGCTATGCTGATGAGTTAATTTATAGTTGTAATGATCTAGAAGTCTTAGCAACTTATTCAGTCAGTAATAAGCACCTTGTTGGTCAATATTATCCTGATAATATAGTAAGAAAATGGAAAGAAATTTTAAAGTGAAATTTAAATTTTTACTTTAATATTTATATATTTAGGTTGAAATTGATAGAATTAATCGATTTATGCACTGAAGGCAGGGCGATATAAATACATGAAACGATTTATCGATATATTAATAGCTTTAGTCGCTTTAATACTTCTTAGTACGGTTTTTGTTGTTGTGGCTTATAAGGTGCGCAAAAATCTTGGTGCACCTGTTTTTTTTCTCCAAGAACGCCCTGGTAAGAACGGAAAATTATTTAAAATGATAAAATTCCGTTCTATGAAAGATGCATTTGATCAACAGGGAAATCCACTACCAGATGAAAAACGTATTACACCATTTGGTCAGAAACTTCGCTCAACCAGTTTAGATGAAATGCCTCAACTCATTAATGTTTTAAAAGGCGATATGAGTATTGTGGGTCCACGACCACAGATGAAAGAGTTTATGGAGCATTATACGCCTGAGCAAATGCGCCGCCATGAAGTACGCCCAGGTATGACAGGTCTTGCTCAAGTGAGTGGTCGTAATAATCTATCTTGGGAAGAAAAATTTGAGCTTGATGTAAAATATGTCGATGACCATAATGTATGGTTTGATTTTAAAATCATGTTTAAAACTTTTGTAGTTATGGTTAAAAAAGAGGGTATCAATGCACCTGATCAAGCGGTAGGCGCAGCTCGTTTTTCAAGCCAAGACTCAAGCAAAAATTAATTTATCGTTTCATATTATTTTAGTTGTAATTCAATGATCAAAAAAGCAATTTTACCTGTCGCAGGACTAGGCACACGTTTTTTACCAGCAAGTAAATCCATTCCAAAAGAAATGGTCACAGTCGTTGACCGTCCAGCGATTGAGTACGTGGTACGTGAAGCAGTTGCTGCAGGTATCGAAGAAATTATTTTAGTGACCCACTCTTCAAAAGCATCTATTGAAAACTACTTTGACCGTAACTTTGAGCTCGAAACAACTTTAGAGAATAAAAAGAAATTTGACCTGCTCAAAGAAATTACAGAAATTCTACCGCCACACGTGAAAGTGATTAGCGTACGTCAACCGCAACCACTTGGTTTGGGGCACGCTGTGTTATGTGCTAAAGCAGTAGTGGGTACAGACGATTTTGCTGTATTACTGCCTGATGTATTGGTGAAAGACTCTGATACAGAAAATGATTTAAGTCTGATGATTAAACGCTTTGAAGCATCACAAGCATCACAAATTATGGTGGAAGCTGTGCCAAATCATTTAGTCGATCAATACGGTATTGTCGATGTTGCTAAATCTCCTGCGGAAGGTGAAAGCATTCAAATGCAAGGGATTGTAGAAAAGCCAGCAGTGGATAAAGCACCTTCTAATTTGTCAGTGGTGGGTCGTTATATTTTACCCGCTAAAATTATGCAGCTTTTGGAGCAAACGCCTAAAGGTGCAGGTAATGAAATTCAACTCACAGATGCAATTGCGATGCTGCAACAGACTGATGTCGTAGAAGCTTATCGTATGAAAGGTCAAACCTTTGACTGTGGTAGTAAGTTGGGTTATTTAAAAGCTGTGCTGTATTATGGAGTAGATCATCCAAAATTAGGTGAGGAATTTAAGGCACTGATCAAAGATCTAAAATTATAAAAAAGAGACAGATATGAAAGTTGCAGTATTTGGACAGACGCCGTATGCAGGTGTTTTTGCAGGGTTAATGGCTGAAAGTGGTCATCAGGTCTTTTGGTGTGATGTTTTAAAAAAACCAACATCGGAGCAAGCCTATACCCAAGATGAAGCGGTTAAGCGTTTGCTTGAGCAACAGAAAGCTAATGGCTTTTTAAAATACTGCAACTTTTCCCATATTCCTTTAGATATCGATGCTTATTTTTTTAGTTTTAATCCTACTGAAGAGATTCAAGCAATAGAGATTTTAAAAGAATTAAAATCTCGAACCATTATTCATCCTAAACTGATGATGAATGCATCTACTTTAGGACTGCATGGTACTGAAAAATTTGCACAAATTTTATCAGAAGATGATTGGGTTTATTTGCCTGACATCATCCAAGAAGGTAATGCTTTACCAAGTTTGATACAGACCAAGCAGCTCATCGTAGGGACTTCATCTGAACGCGCACAAACCAAAATTAAAGAGTTACTTAGACCATTATTCCCACGTACACAGCAATATTTATTTATGCCTGTACTGGATGCGGAATTTACCAAACTGAGTATTTCTGGCATGTTGGCGACACGTATTAGTTATATTAATGACTTGGCGGTAGTGGCTGAAAAATTGGGGATTGATATTGAACAAGTGCGTCAAGGCATGGCAGCGGATAGCCGTATTGGCGCATCTTATTTACATCCAGGTGCAGGTTTTGGTGGGGAGAACTTCTCACATGATATTTTGATATTGACGCAAACGGTGTTAGGTGCGGGTGCAAGGAGTCAACTTCTGGCACAAGTTTGGGATATTAACGAACAACAAAAAGAAATTCTATTCCGTAAATTATGGAATTATTATCATGGTGATTTAAACGGTAAAACTGTTGCTATTTGGGGGGCTGCATTTAAGGAAAATACCGCGCGTATTCAGCAATCTCCGATTCACACCATGTTGAAAGCACTTTGGGCGCAAGGGATCAGAGTGAAGTTACATGATCCTCAAGCTTTGCCTGAAATTGAAAAAGTTTATGGCCATCGTCCCGACTTAATCTACTGTACAGACCAATATGATGCAGTCAAAGACGCACATGCGCTGTGTTTGCTGACCGCTTGGAAGCAATATTGGAGCCCAAACTATTCTGAATTATTAAAAACCATGTCCCATCCACTGATTTTGGATGGGCGAAATATTTATGATCCAAGTTATGTGAAAGCGCAAGGATTTTCTTATATGGGGGTAGGTCGCTAATGAGCAGTCATGCAAAACCTTATGCTGTTGAAGATCGTGCGACAGTCATACAACAATTAAACACATTGAAAGCTGAATTTGCGCAATTACATCTAACTGAGTTATTTGACAAAGATGCCACACGCTTTGAAAAATTTTCTGTGGCCGTTTCACCGATAGTATTTGATTTTAGTAAACATCGTATTCATGCAGAGGTTTTAAGTCGTTTGGTCGCATGGGCAAATGCGCAAGACCTTACACCTTGGATCAAACATTTATTCTCCACAGAACAGATCAACTACACAGAAAGCCGAGCAGCCATGCATTGGGCGCTTCGTCTACCTAAACATGATCAGGCACATCCTGAATTAGCAAAACAAGTGCATACACAACTTGAGCGTATGTATGCTTTGGTAGAAAAAATTCATGCTGGTCAATGCCGTGGTTCAACAGGTGAAGTCATTCAAGATGTGGTGAATATTGGTGTTGGAGGGTCAGACTTAGGACCACTGATGGTGAGTCATGCCTTATCTGATTTCAAAAAATCCACATATAAGCCACTCAATGTACATTTTGTTTCGACCATTGATGGTAGCCAGCTTTCGGATTTATTGCATCAACTTCGGCCCGAAACCACGCTGTTTATTATTTCTTCAAAATCATTCCGGACCATTGATACCTTATCTAATGCGCAAACAGTTCGTTTATGGCTTGAAAAAGCACTTGGACAAGAATCACAAATTTTAAAGCATCATTTTATTGGCGTATCTACTAAAGCAGATAAAATGACCGAATGGGGCATTGCAGCTGAAAACCAATTTTTGCTCTGGGATTGGGTCGGCGGTCGCTATTCACTTTGGTCATGTATCGGTTTACCGATTGCACTGACAATAGGAGTTGATGGCTTTAAACAACTGTTAGCTGGCGCATATGCGGTAGACCAGCATTTTCAGACGGCACCTTTCGAACAGAATATTCCTGTATTAATGGGCTTATTGGGTGCGTGGAATAATAATTTCCTTGATATTCAGACTCATGCTGTACTGCCCTATGATGGGCGTTTGAAATATTTCGCCTCTTATTTGCAGCAGTTGGAAATGGAGTCGAATGGTAAATCGATTCAACGCGATGGGAAAAAAGTAGATCTAGACACTTGTCCGATTATATGGGGGGAAGTGGGACCAAATGCGCAGCATGCTTTTTATCAATTGCTGCATCAAGGTAGTCAAGCAGTGAGTTGTGATTTTATTGCGCCAGTGCAGCGCTATCAGGCACAACAATTTACCTATGTCGATAATGCAGAGGCGCTGGTGGAACAGCATCATTTGGCCTTATCCAATTGTTTGGCTCAATCGCGCTTACTGGCATTTGGTAATCAAGCTTTAAATCAACAAGAAGTACAAGATTTGCCGGAATATAAACAATATGAAGGCAATCAACCAAGTTCAACCATTTTATTGCAAGAGCTAAATCCATATAGTTTGGGCATGTTGATTGCAATGTATGAACATAAAGTTTTTGTACAGTCGGTGCTTTGGAACATTAACCCGTTTGATCAATGGGGTGTAGAAAAAGGCAAAGAAATTGCCAATCAGCTACTTCCAATATTAAATGGTAATCGAAAGGATATTGCGGATTTAGATGGTTCAACGCAAGGCTTACTACAAATATTATTAGGAAAAACCAATGGCTAAAATTTTAGTAACAGGTGGTGCAGGTTATATTGGTTCACATACTTGTATTGAACTTTTGAGCGCAGGGCATGACGTTGTTGTACTGGATAATTTGTCCAACAGTTCTGTCGAATCCTTAGCACGTGTTCAAGCGTTGGCAGCTAAAAAATTAGATTTTGTTGAAGGTGATATTCTCGATCAGCAAATTTTAGATCAAATTTTTAAGCATCATTCTATTGATGCTGTGATTCACTTTGCAGGTTTAAAAGCTGTGGGTGAAAGCCAAAAAGAGCCACTAAAATATTTTGAAAATAATATCTCGGGTTCAATAAGCTTAGTTAAAGCAATGGAACGTGCTCAAGTCTTTACGTTGGTCTTTAGTTCATCTGCAACCGTTTATGATGAAGCCAATATTTCACCCTTAAATGAAACCATGCCTACAGGTATGCCAAGTAATAACTATGGCTATACCAAACTGATTGTCGAGCAATTACTAGAGAAATTAGCATTAGCAGATGAGCGCTGGTCAATTGCATTGCTGCGTTATTTTAACCCTGTAGGGGCACATAAAAGTGGTCAAATGGGTGAAGACCCACAAGGGATACCCAATAATTTGATGCCTTATGTGACACAGGTGGCAGTCGGCCGTCGTGATAAGTTGTCAATTTTTGGCAATGATTATGACACGGTAGATGGTACAGGTGTGCGTGATTATATTCACGTGGTTGATTTGGCCAATGCACATTTATGCGCATTGAATCATCGTTTAAAAACGCAAGGATGCCGCGCTTGGAATATTGGTACAGGCAATGGGATTTCAGTAAAACAAATTCGGGATACTTTTGAGAAGGTAAATGGTGTTGAGATACCATTTGAATATGTACCTCGTCGAGAAGGTGATGTTGCAACTTCATTTGCTGATAATGCCCGTGCTGTCGCAGAGTTAGATTGGCAGCCTCAATATGGTTTAGAAGATATGTTGAAAGATAGCTGGAACTGGCAAAAGCAAAATCCAAATGGTTATAACTAAGATTTAAATTTAGTGTGTAAATTAATTAAAGACAGTATGGCGAATTTTGTATTTGCCATACTTCTCACCAATTAACTTAAGTCGTGAGTCGTGTATTGATTGTGCAAAAATGATGATAGATCTTATCTTTTGTTTGAAGAAAATCGTTATCATATGTGAAAGATAAATTGACTGAAATAATATATGAAATATCAAGCTCTTAGGGTTTTATCATTTGCCATTTTTTCTTCTCTAGCTCTGCCAGTTTACGCTCAAGGGATCATTTTGAATAATAATGATCTACGTACAGATCTAAATTGGCTGAATCAGCAAGGTGTGATCCAAATTAGCACTTCGACTTGGCCATTGAGTGGTGAAGAAATTCAGCGTGCATTATCTACTGCCAAAATTGAAAATAATGCTCAGCAGAAAGTTGTCAATTCGGTTATGGCAAATTTAGAAGCAGAAAATACCTCTATTAAGCTCGCTTTATTTGCTGAAACAGATCCACAAAATATCCCGCAAAAATTTGCAGATGAGCAAAAATCGCAATATCAAGCGGCACTTGAATTGAATGCAGGTGGAACGCAGTGGGATGCAAGACTGCGAGTCAATGCTGAAAAAGATCCAATCATTGACCATGGACATGATGTCAATTTAGAAGGTTCTTATATTGCAGGAAAATTGTGGAATCAATGGTTGATTGCGGGACAAATCCCAACCTATTGGGGACCTGGACATGAAGGAAGCCTAATCCGTGGTGATGCAAGCCGCCCAGTTTATGGTTTGACCATGCAGCGTGCTGAACAACAAGCATTTGAAACAAAGTGGCTGTCATGGATTGGTCCTTGGCAATATCAAGCTTTTGCTGGCCGATTAGATGATTATAAAGCCGTTCCTGATACGAATTTATTAGGCCTACGCTTAACTGCACAGCCATTGCCTTATCTTGAGCTCGGTGCCTCAAGAACTTTTCAAATTGATGGTCAAGGGCAACCTGATAGTTTCAAAGCATATTGGAATGCTTTTGTTGGGAAAGATAATGGATGTAATGATGGTGTATGTGTTGGTGAAGACAATGCATCGAATCAAATAGCAGGTTTTGATGCGCGCTTGAATCTGAATCATTTTACAGGCATCCCCATGAGTATGTATGCTCAATATGTGGGTGAGGATGAGGCAGGACTTCTACCTTCTAAGAAAATGTATTTGGCTGGAGTTGATTATTCCTCTCAACTGAATAGCATGCCTTATCAAATTTATGCAGAGTGGGCAGATACACGAACCAATGGTGATGCGCTTGGTATTTCTTACGATCATCATATATATACAGATGGCTATTATCAACACGGCTTCCCGTTAGGGCATGCCATGGGCGGGGATGGTCAAATGGTAAGTCTTGGTGGAGATATTCGCTTTGATGTTATGAATCGCTTAAATGGTCGAGTAATGATGGCCAAAGTGAATCAGTCAAATTCAATAAATAATCATGCATTTGCGCAAAAAGATGAAATTAAAGCTTTAGATCTTACTTGGACACATTACTTAAAACCAAATGCGCCATTGAAACTGAATGGATGGGTGAGTGACTCTGATGTCTATGGTCAAGATGCGGGAGTGTCTATCGGAGTCGAAATTCCATTGGATCGTTCATTATTTTAATAAGTTGTCAGCTTAAATAGAATTTCTTTCTAGTTGAGCTAAGAAAAAAACCATTCAACTTAATGAATAAGTTGAATGGTTTTTTTTATTGGAATGCAGAACAATACTAACCTTGAATCAGCTGTGTTAATTCATCCACATAGTCTTGCATCGGTTTCGGATTTTGGTCTTTACGGCTTTCAATATTGAGACGTAATAAAGGTTCAGTATTGGAAGCACGTACATTTAGACGCCATGCACCAAAATTCAGGCTGATGCCATCCGTTTCATCCATTGCAGGATTTTGATCGGCAAAGTGATCAAAAATCTTTCGAATGGTGGCTTGAGTATCCGCAACTTTAAAATTGATTTCACCCGAACAAGGGAACTTTTCAATCATATCTTCAACCAGTGAAGACAATTTTTGCTGGGTTTCTGAGAGTACAGAAATTGCCAATAACCAAGGAATCATACCGCTATCACAATAAGAGAAATCACGGAAGTAATGATGTGCTGACATTTCACCGCCATACACTGCATTGTGCTCACGCATTTTTTCTTTAATGTATGAATGCCCTGATTTAGACTGAATCGCTTCACCTTGGTATTGTTCAATCACATCAAAGGTATTCCAAACCAGGCGAGGATCATGCACAATTTTCTCACCAGATTGTTTCAGTAAGAACGCTTGTGCCAATAGACCGACAATATAATAGCCTTCAATAAATTGGCCTTTCTCATCAAACAGGAAACAGCGGTCAAAGTCACCATCCCAAGCAATGCCCATATCCGCAGCATGTTCAAGCACTGTATTTTGAGTGCTGTCACGATTTTCAACTAAAATTGGGTTGGGAATACCATTAGGGAAAGTACCATCGGCATCATTGTGAATTTTGACAAATTCAACAGGCATATTGAGCTGTTTAAATTTTGCTTCAATGGCATCAACCACATGACCAGCCGCGCCATTGCCCGCATTCATGACCAATTTAAGTGGGCGAATTTTGGCAGGATCAATATACGACATTAAATGATCGATATATTCAGGCAGAATATGGTATTTTTCAGTTTTGCCTTTGGCTGTAACTTCATTAAAGTTGCCTGATTCAGCCAATAAGCGAATTTCTTTTAAACCTGAATCTGCTCCAATGGGACGTGCTTGTTCACGTACCAATTTCATGCCGTTGTAGTCCATTGGATTGTGGCTCGCAGTAATTTCGATACCACCTTGTACATCGAGATGGAAGGCACCGAAATAGACTTCTTCTGTTCCCGTCATGCCTAAATCTAAAACATCAACACCCGCATCATTCAGACCTTTGATGGTGGCTTGCTTTAAATCTTCACTGCTGAGGCGAATGTCGCAGCCCACAACCACAGTTTTAGGTTGATAAATTTGCCCATAGGCACGGCCAATTTTATAAGCGATCTCTACGTTAAGTTCTGTACCGAGTTTGCCACGGATGTCATAAGCTTTAAAACAAGTAAGTTGTGTCATCTAAATTCTCGAAATAATTCCTGCGAAGTAAGGAAGGTATGATTATAGAAGGAAAATCGCTCCTATATGCCAAGATACTGTTTAACCTTTATATTGATTTTACCTTTGCTAAGATTCGTTGAGCCCAGTCAGCGTAATAATTTACATCTTCTAGTTGTTTCTGTTTAGAAGGATGATTAATTGTAGTAAAGGCAGTAATACCTCTTATCTCAGATAGAAACTTTTTAGGCCAACTGAGTGATTGAGACAGTATCGAATTGTTTAATATATCCAAATCTGTCTCAATTAATCGTTGAGTTTTTTCTTCATATGGGAGTAATAAGGTGGAGATATTTTTTTTACCATCTGAAGTATCAATTTCACACAAATAAAATTGATGGTTATTTTCTATATTAAAAATTTTATAGACATAAAAGTAGCGTAATTGATTGTTTGCAAACTTATGGCCTCTGAAACATTTATATATTTTAAAAGGTGAATTCTTGATTTCTTTGGTTTTATATCCCTTTTCTTCAATTTGCTCCAATAGTTTAATCAAGTCTTTATAAGTGACTCGCTCTAGTTGAATTTCTGATTCTGTTGTAAATCCAGACACTGTACCCTCTATATCTCCTTCTCCACCAGCAAATCCTTCTTCTTGATTTTGATCTTTATCCATTTGCTTTCGTCTTTTACGTACTACAGTTTTAGCAGGAGGTGTCTCTAAAGAAATTTTTAATTCTTCAATTGTATAAATTTCTCCAGGTAGGTTTCTTAGCTTGGCCAGTAGTTTATCGATATCTGCCTCAGCATTTTTATTCAATTTCTCTTTAGGTTGACTCGCTGGTTTTGGTTTGTTTGAACCTTGCCCTTGAGCATTTTTGACCTGTTGTATGATTTTTTTTGAAGTGAAATGAAATTGAATAGGACGGTTGATAGCTGTATCAAGATTTTTGAAAGATGTAATGCGCTCAATTCTGTAAATACCTGTTTTTTTATCATAAATTCCATCTACTGTTAGATCAATATTTTTAAGATCAGGCACTTCCATGTCAAAATTAAAACTTTTAGCGCCTTTTTGATCAATAATTGTTTTCTGATAAATACTAAGGAAGGCTTTATTTAAATCAGGCTGTAATAAAATTAAAGCGAGCTTCTTCAAAAAATGAGGATCAGAGACATCTGCGTTCATAATTTTTTTGTTTTTTGCTATATTAATATGAATAGCCTTTTTATCATTTCTATCCACTAAAACATCGGTTGAATAATTTTCTGCAAAAAGTGCCGCCCGAATTAAATAAGGATGAGAGAAAAATAAATCGCGGGCCAAGATAAGCTTAGGTATTTGAATAGTAATATTTTTCTTTAAAACTGTTGAGTAGTAATTAAATTCAAAACATATCCGGCCTTCATGTATTTTTTGATCCTCACCCTCCGGTAAAATAATAGTTCTAAATGTTGTGAAATTTACATGTTCAAGTGTGTGAGTGAATAATTTTGTAGGAGAGGCATCAATTTGGGTTCTATAGCGGTATAGAAGAACACTCTCAATCGGTAATTTAAGTTGAATAGGACGGTTAATAATAGGGTTAAACAAATGAGTATCAATATCAAACCGAGTTTGACCGCGTCGACTAATTTTTGTCGCAGTATAGTAAATCATCTCTTTTGGTAAAAAGTCGGTTGAACAATCACTCATTTTTTATTTCTTCCCAAATATTATTAAAAAATCGACGTGCTTCTGGCGTTAATCGCTGCTCACTTAATCCTGATACACGTAAAAAAACACTCGGTGGATAGTATTTATTCTCAGTTTGTTGACGAATATATGTTCGTGTCAGACGACGTATTTGATAACAATCCACCGACTCAGCGTAGCGCTCCAAAAATGCTTTGGTCAACGGCAGAAAATGCCAGTTTTTTTCAATTAGGCTGACATGCCCAAGTTGTTTAATTAAAAACTTTTTGGTCCATTGTGGGGAGTCTAAGTCTTCTAATAATTCATCACGTATTTTAATCAATTGTTTCATAAACTGACGATCCCGAATACTCCAATCGACACGTGGTTTGGGTAGAGAGAGTGGTGTCATGATAGCGGTTTGATTGATTTGTAACAGCCAATCTTTATGATTGCGATATAAACGTGCGTACAGTGCACCATCATGTTTACGAGCTAGTTTGACTGACATATCCTGAATCAATTGTATCCATTTCAGTTGATCATCTGACAGGACTTGGTAAGTCTTGTGTTTTACAGTGACAGGAATGGCTTGTTCCTCTATACCTACTGTCGCTAGATCCAAATACTGTTGGTATGTATAAATAGGACTTTGTTCGGGAACAAGTGCCTTTAATACGATGAGATGCTCAAGATAAGAAAATGCTTTACGATGTTTTCTACAGATATTCTTGAGCCAGCAGTTCTCAGAGCTCAGATCACCTAATTGATAATATTGAAGAAAACTTTCGCCCCAATAATCGACAACAAGCTGACGGACTTTTTCGTAATTGATATTTTTTCGATTTAATAGTAAATCTCTATCTTTTAAGAGAAGGAAATAAGTATCTGATAAAGTAGAAAAATCTTGTACACTAATGGATGTTGAATGAGCGAGTAGCTCTTCGATCAGTCCTGCAAGCTCGATATGATGATTTACGTCTTGAAGATTAAACACAAGCTGTGAAGAGTCTTTCAGTGCATTCAAATGAGCAAAATAGAATTTTCGGTCTATCCCATTACAAGACATAGAACTCACAGAAAGAGATTGCTGATGCCTTGTACAATATTCGTATCCAGTAATCTGCCAGCTGCATTTCCAATAAACTTCACCATATTGCTGCATCTGTTCTTGCCAGCAATGAGGGCAGAACCGGAAAAAACTCACAGCTTTGATCCGCGATGCATTTTTTCCTAATTTGGTATGCAGGGATTGATACTGCTCACCTCGCAATGCCTGCACAGCATAATGCATTACTGTATCAGGTTGAAATGGTTGGTAAATTGGTAACAGGGTGTGTTGGTTGATTAAAATAAGCGTATCATAGTGATCTGGTAAGTAACTGGCCACCCTGTCTAGATGAGAAGGTAAATCGTAAGTTGGTGTCAAGTTCCTATTATTGAATAATTCTTCAGTGAGATATTTTGGACTCAGAATCCCATTGTGAACAGCATAACGAGCAATCACACTGTAAATCAATTCATTTGGATATGGTGCTGGAAAATTTGAAATCATGGTACCTTACCCTCCATTTTTTCTGCTTAATGCAAAATGGGACAGGTAGGATCAAACAAATAGTGAGATGATTTTAATAACTCATAAACATCTACGTCCTGTTCTTGTGCTTGACTGAAAAAGTTTCGTAAGTCATTCGTTTCAGTACTCTTCCATTCCTCCACTTTCATGACTTTACGAGAGGTCCTTGGCTTCCTTGCCGGAGTTGTAGTCTGAGGCTGGTCCAATTTATCTTTTGCTACAGAGCCGTCTAATACTTCCAGAATATGTTGGAGTAGTACCTGTAAGTTCTCGTTTGGATATTTTTTTAATGCAGAAGTGACATGCAGATCAATTGTAGCAGCGGGGTGACCTAAGGCCGTTAGCATACCTATCAGTGTGGAATAATGTGGTCCTAGATCTTTACGCTGTATTTCCGTTTTTAATGCAGCTTTGAAACGGTGTTGTTCAACATATTCCTCAATTTGAACTTGAGGGATCGTTAAGTCAGAATATCGTGCAATACGTGTGGGGTTGCCTGAGCGGAGTGCATCCAAAATATCGTGGACTGGCTGTAATTGTTCTTCGTAGACTTTTTTAAAAAGTTCAGATGTAATTTTTTCCAGACCAATGGTGATTGCATGAATCTGCACCAAGCAGAACAGTTTGACCACTAAATCTGGAATGCCCTGGGTATAATAATACCAAGTGTTTCTTAATTCATCGGTCAGTTCAGCTGGTTGTTGAACCCATTGATATTGCCACAGCTTGTTGGTGAAAGCATACCATTCAGAAATGATCATTTGATCAGGGGTGCTAGGATCGGGAGTGGGTGCTTCATTGCGCATAGGTTCCCAGATTAAAGAGCCTAATCCTGCACTGCGTCTAGCTGATCTTAAATCTTCTTGCAGAATTTCATTGGCTTTGGGTGTCCCAATCATCACAATTGGAATGGATGCCACATTCACAAGGGTGACAAAGAAATTAAGAATGATTTCAGCCCCGCCAGATTTTTTTGTATTCAAATGCTGGATTTCATCAATGATTAAAAGTCCAATAGAATAATTATTTGCGATAATTTTCATCTGCTGTAGCATGGCATTCACATTTAAGCGACTTCTGGTGAAACGATGCTCGAAGTTTGTATCTCCTAATGCTAAATCTACTGCTCTAAAAAAGTTTGAGCATAAGTTTTTTAAAGAGCTGTCATGCGGACAATCAATTTTAAGGTAAACAATTTGTTTTAATCCCAGCTCTCTATGTTCAATCACTTGCGGGTAATAACGTAAAATTTTGTTCATTGTCGTTGTTTTACCACTTCCCGAACATCCTATAATTGACATGCTAGTTGCAGTCGACTCTGGAGGTGCATAGCGGTAAGAGCTTTCATTTGATGGTTCTAGTTGCTGAAAAGCAGCGTGTAAATGTCGATGTCTATCCCCATTAGTGATGTTTCTGCTCACGTAACCTTGCCGGATCATGATAGAAATTTTTTGTTCAAGGGATAGATGTTTAGTCAGTGGTTGAAAAAAATCATGAGGCAACTGAGCAATCAGATGGATTCTTTCTGGTTGGGGTAAGAAACGCTGTTCTGGAATAAATTTCAGTTTCCCTCGTAGGTGTTTAATGACCGATTTTGTGTCAAGGATAGGCGGTAATTGAGTAATGAGAGGATTATCCCCATAGATATCTTCTATCGATGTGTTGACCGCGAGTTCATTATTATTCATTCTTCATCGTCCTCTTCAAATAATTGTCTCATTAAGTCTGGTTGACTGGTCAAATCCAGATTGCTGCTGTGAGATGGGGGTGTTGGAGTATTGTCTTGGTTGGGATGGATAGTCCGGATAGAATTGACGGACCTATTTTGGAGATGTTCCTCACGTTCCACCTGAATTGCTTCTTGTTTGTTCTGACGAATATCCCGAGTACGTTGTGCTTTAGAAAGTTGGTGAACTCCTGCTTGAGCCTGCCGGCTCTGTGCTGTGTGGATGATTTTGTCAGTAAAATCCTGTAATTCACTGATGGCTACAGACTTTAGTTGTGAATGCTGTTTTTCAACAGTTTTGATTGCTTTTTGAATTTGTTCAGCTTCCCACCAGGTCAGATGCTGATATTGACGTGAGGCATCACTTAAGTGCGCTTCCCAGTATTCCAACTTATTTTCATCAAAGAAAACATAAATGGTATTTACTGAGTATGGGTCAAAACCAATCCGCAACTTTTTCGGGCGGGATTTAGTCGTGTTACGAATAAACCAGCCTTGTTGATGCATTTCCAGACATTGATAGAGTAAGCCTTTGACTTTAAGTCCCTTGTCACTTAAGGAGGCGTCGGTCCTAGGTAACAAGCCAACATATAGTGATTTGTTATCCACTTGTCTTAACATCCCAGTACGGTGCTGTAGACCCCACTGCCAGAGCTTAAGGGGGATAGAAGGCAGGTCAGTCGGCATATCGGCACTACGATCATATTTCGTCAAAATATCAAAATTATTGCGTAACAAGACGCAGCTTAATATGATTTTTCTGAACTCTTCCAAAGTTAGACAAGCTTCTAGTCGATAATCATGTCCGCCTTTCTTTTTTTCCTTGAATCCAGAAACAACACCAATATTCTCGTAGGATTTAAAGCGTGACTGAATGATTCCAAAAGCCCTCTCCACTATACCTTTGGCATCGCTTCGATACGGTGGCGCATTTTCAATACGAACAGAAAAGTTTTTTTCAAGAAGTTCAATTTGATAACCAATGAGTTCACCGCGGTCTGCAAGTATGGCACCAGGTAAACCATAAATAGGCCAGTCTTCCGGTTGTATTTGCAAGCCATAACTCTGACAGAATGTCACTTTATCTTGGATTGCAACGCTGAGGCATTGTATGGCTGTATTAAATGAACTGTTTTCCATACCGACATAAAGCCCAGTAATCATCCGGCTGAATACATCGATAACAATATATACGGTAGGTCGGCCAATAATCTGTGATGGATCCCGTGATGATACAAGGTAGATGTCAGCGATTGTTGAATCTATCTCATAACGTGCGCCAGGGCCATTTGCTTGCTTGGTTGCTGTTGAAGTTAGAGGTTTGTGATCTTTCAGAGTTTTCTGATTCGTCAGAATTTCCTTGGAATTGTTCTTATTTCTATATCGCGTATTATAAAAATAATAGAATTGAGCATAGGTTGGAATATCTGAGGTTTGCACTTGATGAAAGTGCTTAGAAAATACACTTTTAAACCGAAGATAAGTTTCGTTAATGGATTGTTTTTTGACAGGAACTAAATACTCTTCGATGGCTTTCTTAAAATATAATTCAACCTGTTCAGTGACATTCTTACCTTCATTTGATTCATAGATGCGTGGTCTGCCAATTTTTTTATCACCTATAGCTCTTTTTTGGCCTTTTCCACCTGAGTTTTCATAGTCCGGTACCAAAGCATTTATAGTTTGACCACGCTGCCAGTAGCGTCTTAGGAGTCGTAGAATTTTATTAATTGATACTTCTTTCTCTAGATGTAGAGTTTTAATTTTTGCAGTCCTAATTTTTGTATTGATAAGAACTTGTTCATCATTAATTAAATCTTGAATAATTAAAAAGTTTTCATCTCTTTTTTTGAGTTGAATAGAATCTTCACTCAAGTTTAATCGTTTTAAATATTCATAAGGATCTTGCGCTGGTATCAGGCTTTGATCATCTGAGAGAGTTTGAAGTTCCTTAGACAAAATGAGTTCAGGAAAAGCATTTTTATTATCAATCGCAATCCATACCGTATACTGCGGTAAGAATTTGAGTATTCGGTATTGTGTTGAATTCAAGATGTAAACTGAATTAATTAGTTGCATGGACTGTATTCTCATTCTGGAGCAAATTACTTGCATGAATATCAGAGAGTTTAAGCTCCAAGTACGAAATTTCTAGATTAAATTGAAGTATTCGCAGTGCAAATAATTTTCTAAACAATGCGAGCGTCGCTCCGATACCCATTTTTTGAGTTTGGTCAAAATGCTTACAAAATTGGATTAATGAGCTTTGAGGGTACTGGCTAATTTCTTCCATAAAATAAACTGCTAGATCGATCATGTGATTTGTTATTTCAAGGTCATTTTTTTCTACATACAACCATTTAATGTTCTCTAGTACCGTAGCAGGAATGTCTTTTTCAGTAATCAACTTGAACGGCGTATTGTGCTCTTCTTCCCAGTAGCGACGTTTAATTTCTAATGACTCAATAACATGAGCTTTATTCAGATCTTTGCTGTAAAGAGTGTCAAGGGCTATAGAAAACTTACCAAAATCAACTAAAAAATCTGAAGATAGGGTAAAAGGTATATAGTCAATCGACACTTTTTTCATTCGGAAACGAGAACAGATGGAGTTAAGATCATAGATATCCAAAGGATAATGCTCGCGAATATCTGTAACGTTCTGATTCCAGTCAAGCAGTAAAAAGGTAGATAGCTCTAGATCAGAAAATAAGTGATGAAGACGTTTACTGACACGGCCTTGTACTCTGTGAGAGCGACCAATTGAACTGAAGTTTTGAACAGTTTTACAAGGTTTATAATCGCGTCCATGGCCCTGGCCATACCCTTCTGTTACTAGTTCTTCATAGTTTTTTATAATTTTTGCCATACAGAAGACCTGTGGGTTTTGGTGGATAATTAATCATATCTGAAGCGGGTTAATTTTGTATTTAGCAAAAACATACAAACTTAAATATATTTATATACAAACAAAATTTTATAATTTTTATTTAATTATTTATTTAATTCAGCAACTTAATAATTAATATGGTATTTTAATACTCAATTAATGAGTTTAAAAAAACGTTGATGATAGGCAAAAGTATTCAAATTACATCTTAGTAAACATCGTTGCATATTCTTATGTAAACCAATTGCATATTCAGACTCAAACCCGACCATTCATTCTGGTTCATAGTAAAATGCTTATTTTCTATTCCAAATATTTTAGAACAAAATATGTAAATTTGGATCTTAAAGTACTACCTTAATCTGCTATAATTTGTACATCATTATGATGTACAAATTGGTGGAAAATATGGCTAACTTAGCAACAGAACGAATCAATGTTCGTTCAACCGTAGATGCAAAGAATGTAATTGAGCAAGCTGCGAATTTATTGGGTCTTAGTGTGAGTTCCTTTATGATCCAATCCTCATTTGAACGAGCAAAAGAATTACTTAAATCTAATCACGAGTTAAAAGTAAATAATGCTGATCGTGATATGTTAATGAATTTGCTTGAAAATCCACGCCCTGCAAATGATGAGATGAAAAATTTAATGAGTTTATTGGATGAAAATTGAGGTTTTACAAGCCCATCATCAGAAAAAATCATTTAATTGTGGGCAAGATGATTTAAATAAGTTCATAAAACAATACGCATCCCAACATCAGAAATCAGGAACAAGTAAAACCTATGTTGCTATTGAT
Source organism: Acinetobacter sp. YH12227 (assembly GCF_013417785.1). Taxonomy (NCBI): domain Bacteria; kingdom Pseudomonadati; phylum Pseudomonadota; class Gammaproteobacteria; order Moraxellales; family Moraxellaceae; genus Acinetobacter; species Acinetobacter sp. YH12227. The sequence continues at coordinate 40,765 of NZ_VPDH01000003.1, forward strand.
GATGCACAGGTGAGGGGATTTTATTGTCTATCAAGTACCTCTATAGGATTTGATGGGGTTGATGCTGTTCTCACTAAACGATTACCTCGTTATCCCTTACCTTGTGTGGTTGTGGGTCGCTTTGCCGTTGATCAAGCAGCACAGGGGCAAGGAGTTGGAAAAGTACTTTTAGCACATGCTCTTAAACAAGTTTCAAAAGTTGCTCAAATTATTGGCGTAAATTTTGTTGTAATACATGCTAAGGATCAAAAAGCTATGGAGTTTTATCAGCGGTTTGGCTTTATCTCATTAACATCAAATCCATTAACATTAATATATCCAGTGAATGAAATACCTCATTTTAAATAAGGTGGGCTGCTAGTAACAGGAATAGCTAATAGACTTATTCAGAGTTTGCACATAGTTCCTTATCCCTTATTTTGCTTTATGACCAAATACTGCGTCTAATTATGGTAACTTAATTAAGTTTGTTTTATTTTTTATCTTAAGTAGTTGATATATCTTATTCATTGTTTTTTTGTTTTTAAAATTAAGTTTGTATTAATATTTACTATCTTCAATTCTAGATGAAATTAAGTTTGCATAATATTCTTCCGCATTTAAAATGCGAATTCTTGCGCAGAAAGGCGAAGCATACTTTAAATAAAAATGAAATTTTTTCAAGGTGAGGTCAAAAAGGAATGCTTTTTGAATCTAGGGTGAGATTTTTATATATCTATCTAATTGAATATATTAGTAATAATTTTATATTTCTGGTTTGACTCTAATTTGAATTTAATTATATTAAAAACCCTGTAGACTTGGTGAAGAATCACTGGGTCTACAGGGTGGGGGGTATTCGTTTACTTCATTAATATCCAAACTTAAATAATTAAATCTAAACTTAATTATTTGGTACAAACTTAATTATACGAACACAATTTCTAGCCCTTGATCGAAATTATTATTCCACCGTCACAGACTTCGCCAAGTTACGTGGCTGATCGACATCAGTTCCACGTAATACAGCAACATGGTATGAAAGTAATTGCACAGGAATACTGTACACGATAGGAGCGAGTAATGCGCTCACACTCGGTACAAAGACCACATGTAGACGCTCTTTGGCTTTAATCCCACTATTTTCATCAGCGAAAACAAATAACTCACCGCCACGTGCTTGGACTTCTTCCATATTTGATTTGAGTTTATCCAGCATGTCATCTTTCGGTGCTAGAATCACAACAGGCATGTCGTTATCCACTAAAGCCAATGGACCATGTTTGAGTTCACCGGCAGCATAACCTTCTGCATGAATATATGAAATTTCTTTGAGTTTTAAAGCACCTTCAAGTGCGATAGGGAACTCAGTACCACGGCCTAAGAATAAGCAGTGATTTTTTTCAACAAACAGCTCAGATAAACGCAAAATTTCTGCATTGTTTTGCAGCGTATCTAAAATCACCTTAGGCGTATGCCACAAGTCTGCAATAATTTCAGCAATTTGAGTTTCAGAAATGGTCTGCTTAATTTGCCCCATTTTTAGAACTAAAAGCATGAGTGCTGCAAGCTGCGTAGTAAATGCTTTGGTTGAAGCCACACCAATTTCAGGGCCTGCAAGTGTCAACAAACTATAGTTGGTTTCACGGACCATTGAAGACGTCGCAACGTTACAAATGGTCATGGTGGTAATATCTAAACCCTTAGCGCCAGCACGCTTTTGTGTATCACGCAGTGCAGCAAGCGTATCTGCAGTTTCACCTGATTGAGAAATACATACATACAGGGTGTTATTGACAATCACAGGCGAGCGATAACGGAACTCACTGGCAATTTCGACTTGGCAAGGTACGTCAATGAGTTGCTCAAACCAATATTTGGCAATCATACCAGCATGGTAACTGGTGCCGCAGGCAATGATTTGCACTTGCTGAATTTTAGTAAAAGCATCAGTCGCATTGATTAAGAAATCATCACGTAGTGCATTGCCATTTAATGCCTGAGAGATCGTTTGTTTAATCGCTTCAGGTTGCTCATAAATTTCTTTGAGCATGTAATGCTTGTATTCACCTTTCGAAGCGTTACTTACCGTTGCATCTAGCTCTTTAATTGGGCGGTTCACGAGTTGACCATCAACAAATACTTCAATGGTATTACGGGTTAAACGCGCAATATCACCTTCTTCAAGGTAGATAAAACGGTTGGTAATCGGTAAAAGTGCTAATTGATCCGAGCTAATAAAGTTCTCACCAATACCTACACCAATCACAAGTGGTGAACCTTCACGTACTGTGATTAATTCATCAGGATGATCTGTATGTACGATACCCAGTGCATAAGCACCTTTGAGTTGAGGAACAACTTGCTTTACCGCTTCCAATAAACTTGGCGTACTTTTTAGGGCATCATTGACTAAATGTGCAACAACTTCGGTATCGGTTTGTGAGGTAAATACATAGCCTAAAGCTTCAAGATCATCTTTAAGCTCTTGATAGTTTTCAATAATACCGTTATGAACAACAGCAACTGTGCCAGAAATATGTGGATGGGCATTATTCTCTGTTGGCTTGCCATGGGTTGCCCAGCGCGTATGTGCAATCCCTACAGAACCTGTAATGTCAGCTTCTTCTACAGCTTGCTCTAAATTTGCAACTTTACCAACACGACGTTCGCGAAGGACGTGACCTTTATTGATCAGTGCTAATCCTGCTGAATCATAACCACGGTATTCAAGGCGTTTTAAACCTTCTACTAAAATATTGGTAATACTACGTTCTGCAACGCCACCGACGATACCGCACATAATTTTATCCTCTTATTTCTTCAATTTTTGGGGACGTTGATAGTTTTCTTTGGCAAATTGCTTAGAACGTTCTACCGCAAGAGTATTTTCTGCTACGTCACGGGTAATGGTTGAGCCAGCACCGACGGTCGCACCATTGGCAATGTGTACAGGGGCAACCAATGAGCTGTTTGAGCCAATAAAGGCATTGTCACCAATGATGGTTTTAAATTTATTGGCGCCATCATAGTTACAGGTAATGGTTCCCGCACCAATATTTGATCCAGCACCCACTTCAGCATCACCTAAGTAGGTGAAGTGATTGGCTTTAGAGCCTAAGCCAATGCTTGAATTTTTTACTTCAACAAAATTGCCGATATGTACTTCATTGGCAAGTTTGGCACCTGGGCGTAAACGTGAGAATGGGCCAATTTGCGTATTTTCACCCACAATAGCACTGTCAAATACACTATACGGTTGAACTTTGGTGCCTGCGGCAATTTGCGTATTTTTTATTACACAACCAGCGCCGATTTCGACATTGTCACCGAGCTCACAATTGCCTTCAATGATCACATTAATGTCAATGCGAACATCTTGACCTGCTTTTAATGTGCCACGTAAATCAAAACGAGCAGGGTCGATGAGGTGAACGCCTTGTTGCATCAGTTGTTTGGCTTGGAAATTTTGAAATTCACGCTCTAATGCCGCTAATTGTACGCGGTCATTCACACCTTCGACTTCGAATGTACGCTCTGGTTCTACAGATGCAACTTCGAGACCGTCAGCAATCGCCATGGCAACGATATCGGTCAGGTAATATTCACCTTGCGCATTATTATTGCTCAATTTTGGCAGCCATTCATGCAATTTGGCATTGCTCACTGCATAAATACCGGTATTAAACTCTTTGATTTTACGTTGTTCTTCAGAAGCATCTTTATGTTCAACAATGGCTTGAATCTTACCATTTTCACGCACAATGCGCCCGTAACCTGTCGCATCAGCAACCGTTAAGGTCACTAAGCCAATACCTGTTTGAGTAGATGCATTGAGTAGTTTTTGTAAAGTATCTTCACTAATGCATGGAACATCACCAGATAAAATCAGTGATACACCTGTTTTAGCCAAAACGGGCAGGGTTACTTTCACTGCGTGACCTGTTCCCAATTGTTCAGCTTGTTCAACCCATTTTATATTTTCATGGGCAAATGCTTTTTGTACTTGATCACCGCCATGCCCATAGATGGTAATTATTTCTGCTGCTTGTAGTTTTTTTGCAGTGTGAATGACATGGCCGAGTAAAGGTTGTCCTGCAAGTGGTTGTAATACTTTGGGTAAATTTGAACGCATACGTGTTCCTTTACCTGCAGCAAGAATAATAACGCTCGTAGACATTTTAAATCCTAGGTGTTTCTATTACATAGACAAAATATAAAAATAAATACAGATGCAAAGCGCAGCCCAAAGGCCCGCAATAATATCGTCAAACATGATGCCAAAACCGCCACCCACTTGACGATCAATGACACGAATAGGCCAAGGCTTCCATACATCGAATAAACGGAATAGGGCAAAACCAATCAGTGCCCAAGTCCAGTTCATTTGTCCGAGGTATAAAACGGGAAGGAAAGTAATAGACTGTCCTGCAAACTCGTCCCAGACAATGCGCCCATCGTCATGCACGCCCATCACTTTCGCGGTTTGACCACAAATAAATATGCCGACAATTGACATGATGATCATGACAATAATGGAGTTGATAAATCCAATTGCAAGCCAACCAGGAATAAACAATAAAGCAAACGCAGAGCCAAATGTTCCCGGTGCTTTGGGAGCAAGACCAGAACCAAAGCCCACGCCACAGAATGCGATTATTCTGTTGGCCCAAGACATTTGTTTGAAGTTAATGGCTGGTTTATGCAAAATGCTGATATCCCTGAAATTTTAGTATATGGTCAGTGCCGTAGTTTTTGTAACGCAGCCCGAGTGGCTTAGTAATTTGACCAATTTTATGAATGTTTACATCTAATTCTAGTTGCAGAAGTTTTTGATAATTCTGCGGGCTTATTGTAAAGCATAACTCATAGTCATCACCACCCGCGAGTGCATACTGCCATTGGGATTCTTGTTGTAATTGTTTTACATGGTCGTCGATAGGAAGTTGATCTAACTCGATTTCTGCACCCACTTTAGAGGCATGCAAAATATGTCCTAAGTCCTGAGCCAAGCCGTCAGAGACATCGATCATGCTATGAGCTAAGCCTTTGAGCTGTTGACCAAGTTGGCAACGTGGTGTTGGATAATCTAAACGCTTTTGCAGTGGGTGTCCTAAATGCTGTAATCCATACGCAGCATCGCCAACTTGACCGCTGACACAAATGAAATCACCAACTTGAGCGCCTGAGCGGGTTACTGCTTTGCCTATATCGACCCAGCCTAATGCTGTGACTGAAATCGTCAGATGAGGACTTTGAGTGGTATCCCCACCGATTAAACTCACACCAAATTGATCGCAACAATCATATAAACCCTGACTAAAGCCTTTGAGCCATTCATGATCAATTTGGGGTAGGCTTAATGCCAGTAAAATACTATGCGGTTTGGCGCCCATTGCAGCAATGTCAGATAAATTGACGGCAACAGATTTCCAACCAATGGCATGTGGGTTGGTGTCGAGAGGAAAATGACGTCCAGCAACGAGAGTATCGGCACAGATGACCAATTGTTGCTGTGGAGGAGGGGTGAGCAAGGCTGAGTCATCACCGACTCCTAAATCGACAGCACTACTGCTGTGACGATTAAAATAGGTATCAATGATAGAGAACTCAGCCATACAACGTACTACTTAATAAATTAATTAGCTTGTTGCTTTTCTGCTGCACGCAATGTAGTCGCTAAACGATCCAATACACCATTGATGTACTTATGGCTGTCTGCACCGCCAAAATGTTTAGCTAACTCGATCGCTTCATCGAGTACGACACGGTAAGGAATCTCAAGGTGTTCTTTGAGTTCATACGCGCCTAAACGAAGGGTTGCAAGTTCAACGCCATCTAAGGCTTCAACTTCGCGATCGAGTACAGGGATTAAAAGCGCATCCAATGCTTCATGATTGGCAACAACCTCGGTCAATAACTCGTGGTAATAGCCGAGATCTACCTTGTGCATGGCATTTTCCACACGCGTACGTGCTTCAATCTCATGCACAGGATTGCGGCTCATTTGCCATTCATAAATTCCTTGTACAGCAAAGCGACGTGCTTTACGTTTTGCTGCATAAGTTGCTTGAAGTGTTTGCGACATAGCGTTAAATAGCCTTTAACAAGTTAACCATTTCAATAGCAGTCAAGGCAGCTTCACTACCTTTATTACCTGCTTTTGTACCCGAGCGTTCAATCGCTTGTTCAATACTATCCGTAGTCAATACACCATTAATTACTGGTAAGCCAGTGTCTAGACCAACAACGCCTAAACCTTTGGCACATTCGCCAGCAACAAAATCGAAGTGAGGCGTGCTACCACGAATCACTGCGCCAAGCGCGATGATGGCATCGAAACGATCTGAAGCTGCAAGTTTCTTTGCAACCACTGGAAGTTCCCAAGCACCTGGTGCATGAACAACAGTGATATTATCCTCTGATACGCCATGACGTTTCAATGTATCAACGGCACCTTCTAGCAAATGTTCAACAACAAAGCTATTAAAACGACCAACTAAAATCGCATAACGGTCTTCGTTCGCGAGATGTAACATACCTTCAATACGGCGAACTGCCATAGCAACCTCGATTATTTCTCTGATGTTTGATTTGCGGTGATGTATTCCACCACTTCTAAGTTAAAACCTGATAATGCATTAAAGCGTAATGGCGAGCTAAGAAGCTTCATTTTTTCAACGCCTAAATCACGTAAAATTTGTGCGCCGACACCAATGGTTTGATACTGCTGAGACAATGCCGCATTGGATTTAACATTTTTCGGTGCAGTTAAATTTTCTAAAGCAGGGCCTAAGTCCTGTAAATGACGCTGACCAATCCACACTAAAACACCACGATCGCTGGATGCGATTTCTTTGAGTGCTTTATCGAGATTCCACGCCGGAGCGCCATCTTGTTTATTCAGTTTTAATAAGTCACGAACTGGGCTGAAACCATGCACACGAACTGTGGTTACCCCTTGTTTCGGTTCGCCTTTAACCAGTGCTAAATGAATATCTGGATTACCAATTTCACGGTAACGGAACAATTCAAATGTACCGTATTCTGTATCTAAGGTTTGTTGATCAATGCGCTCAACAGTTTGTTCATTGGTCATTCGGTAGTGAATCAGATCTGCAATGGTCCCCATTTTTAAGCCATGCTTTTCAGCAAACACTTCAAGGTCTGGGCGACGCGCCATAGTGCCGTCTTCATTGATGATTTCACAAATCACAGATGCGGGTTCTAGGCCGGCTAACCGAGATAAGTCACAGCCTGCTTCAGTATGACCTGCACGGTGTAGTACACCACCTGGCTGCGCCATAAGCGGGAAAATATGGCCTGGCTGAACAATATCAGCGGGTTTTGCATGTGCTGCTACAGCAGTTTGAATGGTATGTGCACGTTCAGCAGGAGAAATACCAGTTGAAATGCCATTTGCTGCTTCAATCGATAATGTGAAGTTTGTACCGTGCTGTGCACCGTTTGCATCGACCATTAAAGGTAAATTTAACTGCTGGCAACGCTCTTTACTTAAGGTTAAGCACACAAGACCACGCGCATGCGTAATCATGAAGTTGATATCTTCAGGGCGTACGTGGGTCGCAGCGATGACAAGGTCGCCTTCATTTTCACGATCTTCATCATCCATCAGGATGACCATTTTACCTGCACGAATATCAGCTACGAGCTCTTCAACAGTATTGAGCGGCATCAATCTTCACCTTTTTGTTTGTCTCGAATGACATTTACTTGCATTGATTGTTGCATAGTCTAACGTTTTTTTGCGTCCTTTGCCTATGCTTATGAGTTTCCTTTACTGGCTCATTGTTATACACAGTCGTCAGAACCTTGAAAAGAGGACTTTATTTGAATTGTGCCATTTATGCTGAATCTTTAAACACTTGAAAAGCATAAAAATGGGTAAGCTTATACAGATTTTAAATAATTCAAATGAAAGAGATGAACAGTTTGTCGGAAAACTGTCGGTCTTTAACTCCATGAACTGTCACATAAAAATCAATTACATTGATACGGGAGGATGACTGTCTAAATATTGCCTAATCATCATCTTATTGGCGTCTAATATGTTTTTTTGCAAATGTGGATCAGTAGCTGCTCGCGCAATTAAAATTGCACCAGCAAGTTGGCAGATTATGGCCCAAGCGAGTTCTTCGCTACCGAGATGCTGACTAAATAAAGCGTGACCACGCAGTAATTCAGTTTCATATACCAACTTAGTGTCCTGATCTGCACGCGCTACTTCACTCGCAAGCGTGGGGAGTGAACAACCTTGCTCGGGATGCTGAACATGTGCAGGGGTTAAATAGCGGTCAAGCTCAAATTCAATCCAATTCTGTGCATTATCATGTGGATTGTTTTGCCACATATCAAAACTGTGTTGTAACTCATGTTCAATTAAGGCTTTAAGTAGCTCTTGTTTAGACGAAAAATGTGAGTAAAAGGCACCACTGGTGACGCCGGCGGCTTTCATGAATCCATCCACACCTGTTGCGGCAAAGCCGTCTTTTTTCGCAATTTGTCCGCTGATGGTTAAAAGTTCTTGGCGTTTTTTTTGTTTGTATTCGGGTTTGTAGCGCATCTGCAACACCCTTGAAAATAAGATTGACGATAAATTAACCATAACATAGTATTCGTTATAGTAACGATCGTTATTTAATAATGTGTGGTTTAAAACCGACGCGTAAATAAAATGAGCGTGGAATAAAAATAAAACAGCAATGGAGTGAGACTATGCAACAACTCAATCGGACTTCGTCAAAAGTCGCTTTAGTGATTGGTGCAGGTGATGCAACTGGTGGTGAAATAGCTAAGCGTTTTGCCCGAGAGGGTTATATTGCCTGTATGACACGACGAAATGCAGACAAATTACAGCCTTTAATTGATGAGATTGAACAACTCGGTGGCAAAGCCTATGGTTTTGCTTCTGATGCACGTAAAGAAGAACAAGTCATTGAGTTGGTGGAGCAAATAGAGTCCAGTATTGGTGCTATTGAGGTGATGGTCTTTAATATCGGTGCCAATGTGCCATGTAGTATTTTGGAAGAAACCGCACGTAAATATTTTAAGATTTGGGAAATGGCATGTTTCTCGGCATTTTTAACTGGTCGGGAAGTGGCGAAGCGCATGGTGAGCCGTGAATCTGGCACAATTATTTTTACGGGTGCGACGGCTGGGGTTCGCGGTGCTGCAGGCTTTGCCGCTTTTGCTGGCGCAAAACATGCGCTTCGTGCCTTGGCACAAAGCATGGCACGTGAACTTGGACCAAGAAATATTCATGTGGCACATGTAGTGGTTGATGGTGCAATTGATACCGATTTTATTAAAGAGACTTTTCCCGATTTGTACGCAAAAAAAGAGCAAGATGGTATTTTAAATCCAGTACATATTGCGGAAAATTATTGGCATCTCTCACAGCAACCACGGGATGCATGGACGCATGAATTAGATCTGCGACCATGGATGGAACATTGGTAAGCACTGATTTAAAAATATTAGGAAAATAAGTAAAAAAAAGGACGAAAAAAATGAAATTAATCGAGTTTTATTTTGATGTTGGCAGTCCATATAGCTACATCGGATTTCACCGTATTCAGCACATTGCTGAGCAATATCAGGCAGAGATTATCTGGAAACCGATGTTATTGGGTGGGGTGTTTAAAGCTACTGGCAACAGTAGTCCGATGGCTGTGCCTGCAAAGGCACGCTATTCCATGCGGGATCTTAAGCGCTGGTCAGATCTATGGCAGATTCCCGTGCAAATGAATCCGTATTTTCCAATCAATACTTTGCAGTTGATGCGTTTGATAACCGCAGTCCAGTTATTTCAGCCTGAAGCATTTCTCAATGTACTGACGGGTATTTTTAACGCAATGTTTGGTCAGCCACGCAATTTAAATGACCTACATGAATTAATTCAATTGATGCAAGAGCTTGGATTGGATGTAGCGCAAGTTAAATCGTGGCTTGAGGATGAAAAAGTAAAGTCTGAGCTTAAAGTCATTACCGAAGAAGCCATTGCACGTGGTGTGTTCGGGGCGCCAAGTTGGTTTGTCGATGATGAGTTATATTGGGGTGTCGATCATTTACATTTTGTTGAGCATGCCTTGTCTGCAAAATGAATGACCCAGCGCAGCAAACTGTTCATTCAATTTAAACGTAGCTCTAATAAAAAAGCGAACCGAAGTTCGCTTTTTGTTTTTCAATATTCAGACTTAGAAGAATCCCATTGGCTTGGTGTCATAGCTCACCAACAAGTTTTTGGTTTGTTGATAATGATCAAGCATCATTTTGTGGTTTTCACGGCCAATACCTGATTTTTTATAACCGCCAAATGCTGCATGGGCAGGGTAAATGTGGTAACAGTTGGTCCAAACACGGCCCGCCTGAATCGCACGGCCTGCACGGTAAGAAGTATGCGCTGAACGTGACCACACACCTGCACCTAGACCATAAATGGTGTCATTGGCAATTTTAATGGCATCATCAAAGTCTTTAAAGGTTGCTACTGAAAGCACAGGGCCGAAGATTTCTTCTTGGAAAATCTTCATGTCATTGGTGCCTTTGAAAATGGTTGGTTCAATATAGAAACCTGTACCGACTTCATTACGTGGATCACCACCAGTAATGAGCTGTGCACCTTCATTTTTACCTGTAGCGATACAGCCTAAAATTTTGTCTTGCTGCTCTTGCGATGCCTGCGCACCAATCATGGTGTCTGTATCAAGTGGATGACCCGTCTTAATACGTTTCACACGCTCTACTGCCATTTCCAAGAATCGATCTGCAATGCTTTCTTGTACCAATGCACGTGATGGACATGTGCAAATTTCACCTTGGTTGAGCGCAAACATGGCAAAACCTTCGAGTGTTTTATCTAAGAATTCATCGTCTTTGTCCATGATGTCTTCAAAGAAAATGTTCGGTGATTTACCACCGAGTTCCAATGTCACAGGAATGATATTTTCAGTGGCATATTGCATGATCATTTGTCCCACAGCGGTTGAACCGGTGAAAGCAATTTTGGCAATACGTGGATTAGTCGCCAATGGACGACCAACTTCTACACCATAACCATTGACGATGTTGAGTACGCCTGGTGGTAGAATATCTTGAATTAATTCAGCTAAAACTAAAATACTCACCGGTGTTTGTTCTGCAGGTTTCAATACAATACAGTTACCTGCAGCAAGAGCCGGTGCAAGTTTCCATGCAGCCATCAAGATAGGGAAGTTCCATGGAATGATTTGCCCAACCACACCCAACGGCTCGTGAAAATGGTAAGCAATGGTATTTTCATCAATTTCAGAAATACCACCTTCTTGTGCACGGATACAGCCTGCAAAATAACGGAAATGATCAATACACAGTGGAATATCTGCAGCTAGAGTTTCACGGATCGGTTTACCGTTGTCCCATGTTTCTGCCACTGCCAGAAGCTCAAGATTCTCTTCTAAACGATCAGCGATTTTTAACAAAATATTGGAACGCGTGGTTGGTGAAGATGCATTCCACTGCGCTTTTGCTTTGTGCGCAGCATCGAGAGCCAATTCAATGTCATCAGCTGATGAACGTGGCACTTTGGTAAAGACTTTACCATCTACAGGGGAGATATTTTCAAAGTATTCGCCTTTGACAGGTGCGACCCATTCGCCACCAATCAGGTTTTCATACTGAGCTTTAAACTGAACTTTTGAACCGGGTTGATTAGGATCGACATAACGCATATAAATCTTCCTTTGCTTGTTTATTATGATCTGGTCTTGCTGCTTTACCTTAGCTGTCTACAGCTTTGGTATAAGGTACTTTTGTACATTATTTGATTAGCATAACTTGTATAAGGTTGGAAAAAGGTTGGAGACAAGAAGGTTTACAATATTTTTTTCAGCCCTTAAAACAAAAGCCGTTAAAATGGATTTTCAGTCATGAATTGTTGTGAGAATAATGAATGATGATGCAGCAGGATTTATTAGAAAAACGACAGAATATTGAACGGTTAAGGCAGCGAACCAGTCTGTCTAAGCAGCAAAATTCGCAGCTCAATGAGAGTATTGCGAGCTCTTGGCAACGCTCTGCACAGGCGGAAATTCCTGAGCATCGTGTTGCTGCGCCTTTACTTCCAATTCCTTCAAATTCGCAACCAACGGCCTTACAGCATGCCTTACAGCATTGCGCTGATGAGTTGAAACATATTGCCCAGCAGTCTTCGATGGTGCTTGCAGTGGGTGATGTGGGCAGTACCATTATTTGGAGTGCTTCAAGCCGGCAAATGCAAAGCGCTGCTGAAAGCGTACATTTTATTGCAGGTGGGCAGTGGCGAGAAGAATTGGTCGGCACAAATGCGCTGGCATTGACACTTAAAACACAGCAATCGAGCTGCGTATTTTCCAATGAGCATTACATGCCTTCGGTACATGATTGGGTTTGTTATGCTGCCCCAATTATTGATCCGCATACCCGACAAATTTTGGGGGTCATTGATTTATCCACAGTGTGGAAAAACCATAATAGTCTGGGTTTATTGGCCGCAGAACGTTGTGCTTCGATTATTCAATCAGCGTTATTAGAGTTTCAAAAGCAGCATTTATATATACGAGCATTTTCAGTGCCGCAAGTGCTCTTTAATGGCAAGGTGATGGTACTGACGCCGCGTCAGATTGAAATACTCACGATTTTAGCGTTGTGCCCGCAAGGCATGACTTTAGATACATTGCATCAAGCTTTATATGGCGAACGCAAAGTCAGTATCGGTACTTTAAAGGCTGAAATGTCGCAGTTGCGCGATATTTTGGGTGGTATGTTAGGTTCACGACCATATCGCTTATTGGTGCAAGTGGAAGCCGATTTTTTGCAAGCTGAACAGGCACTCGATGCTGGTTATCTCGATTCGGCCTTAAAACTGTGTTCAGGGATCTTCTTGGCGAAAACTGAAAGCCCATTTTTATGTGCATGGCGAGATTGTTTGGAATCACGTCTGAGTCAGGCGATTTTTAATGCCAAAGAAACCGATGTGCTGTTAAAACATGTGGCACGTTTCCCTGAGGCGATTGATGCTGTTGAGCGTTTAATTGAGTTGATGCCTGGCAATCATCCTATTCATCAAACTTTATTAAAATTTAAACAGCACCCATAGCTTATTCATTTGTGAAACATCCGTTATTTAAGCGTTGATTGGTCTATAAACCTTTACTGTTCAGCCATTGGAATAAATTGTGATAAACCTGTTCGCGTGCTGATTTCTCAGAAAGGACTAAGTCATGTAAACCATTTTGGATACTTTGAATAGTTACATAGCCCTGAATTTTTTTGGCATATTTTTGAATGTCTTTTACCCCTAAAATAACATCACTGCTTTGAGCCGATTTACCCCATTTTTTTGGATTTTTAGTTTGATGTGAATGCATCACTAATACCGGTACATCAATCGTCACACCTTGATGAATTTCCTTTTGAGCTTCATAAATACTGCGGACGAAACTGATGTATACCATTGGGTAGCGAGTTTTTTTCCAGTCTAAATTAAAGTCCCACTCACCTTTTAAATCTTGATGTAGGCTCGCCGTATACCATTTATTCAGCTCACTTGGGAATTTTAAATTTGGAAAAGTCTTTGCCAGTCTACTGAGCTGTGGAATCCCCAGCGCACGCTTAATCGGATTCATATTAAAGTCATAAAATGGGCTGTTACACCACAAGGCTTTAATTAGAGGATGATTGGGATGATGGGCTGCATATAAGGTCGTGGTGAGGCCACCTGTGGAATGACCGCAGAGCAGTAAGGCATCGTGACCTTCAGCGGAGATAATCTCAAGGGCCTGGTCAATTTCAGCATCGTACTCGGAGAGGTTGTGCACATTATAATATTTTTGATGGGGTAGAATTGATCGTCCATACTTTCTTAAATCTAGTGCGTAAAAGTCGAAGCCATGCTGATTAAATTGTTCGGCCATTTCGGTTTGGAAAAAATAATCAATAAAGCCATGAATATACAGAACGGCTTTAGATGTGGACTTTGCTGCTTTTTTTCGAACTAATGTGGCAACAACAGCACCTTCGTAATCATCCGGAAAATGAAGTGTGGTTTGTTCATAGCCCGTGCCTAAAATGTCGGGTTGATAGTGCACTGCTGAATGCGTCATTTTTATAGTGTTCCATGTTCTTGAATTTATACTTTATCCTTGATGAGACATGGCATTTTGTCAAATTAAATAATGAAGGTAGGTGGAATAATTTAGAAAGAGAAAAAGAACAACCTGAGCATGAAAGTGACCCGTCCTTGGTCAGCCTTTCCTGAATGAATGTGAAATGGATACTCAGTTGAGCCTGCAAAAGCTGAGATTTTGCAGGCACTCAGGTTGCTAGCATGAAGCAAGAAATATAGAACTTAAATAGCTGCTTTGAAGTCAACAACAGATGCACTTGGTTTTAATGCTGCTTTAAAGATATCGACCACTTGAGCATGAGTCGCTTTACGTGGGTTGGTCAGCATGCAGGCATCTTTTTGTGCATTTTCAGACATCACGCTTAAGTCTTGTTCTTTCACACCGAGTTCAGACAGACTTGATGGAATACCAATGGATGCTGAAAGTTCACGAATTGCTGCAATTGCTGCATAGGCAGCTTCAGTCACAGTAAGGCCATCAGTTGGTACACCCATCAACTGTGCAATACGTGCATAGCGGTCAGGGCAAGCGATCAAGTTGAATTCACAAACGTGCGGTAACAGTACAGCATTACAAACACCGTGAGGTAGGTTGTAGAAGCCACCCAGTTGGTGTGCCATTGCATGGACATAACCAAGAGACGCATTGTTAAATGCCATCCCTGCTAAGTACTGTGCATAGCTCATCGCATCACGTGCTTCTAGGTTTTCGCCATTGGCTACGGCAGGGCTGAGCCATTCACTGATCATTGAAATGGCTTTTTCAGCACAAGCATCGGTAATAGGATTGGCTGCTGTAGAAACATAAGCTTCGACCGCATGTGTTAATGCATCCATACCGGTTGCTGCAGTGAGCGCCGCAGGTTTCGCAATCATTAGTTTCGGGTCATCAATTGCGATGAGTGGTGTGCAACGCCAATCGACAATGGCCATTTTTACATGGGTTTCAGTATTGGTAATGATACAGAAACGGGTCATTTCAGAAGCTGTACCAGCAGTGGTATTAATCGCAATCAGCGGAGTCATTGGCACTGTACTTTTATCAATGCCTTCATAATCACGAATATGCCCACCACCTGCAGTCACTAAACCAATGCCTTTGGCACAGTCGTGTGAAGAGCCACCACCGAGAGAAACAATAAAATCACAGCCGTTGCTGTTATAAGCGTCAACACCACTGTGTACGTTCGTATCCGTTGGGTTAGGTTCTGCGCCTGGGAAAATGTGACAGTCAACGCCAGCTTCTTTTAAGTAGCCGGCAATGGTATCTGCCACGCCAAATTTAAATAATCCAGCATCGGTAACGATGAGTGCTTTTTTTGCACCTAAATTTTGCGCCTTGGCACCAATCTCTTTGGCACAACCTGGGCCAAAAAGTGAAACGCAAGGGATATAAAAACCGTTTGTTTGATCTGCAATATTTTTAAAAGCCATGGTGCGATTCCTTCTACCATCATTTTGAGTTGTTATGGGTGATACTCACCTGAAATGAGTATTGCGAGGGCACATAAAGAATGACACCTACCAAAGACCTACCAAATTTATGGATTTGTATTAATATCTAGTAAGTTTTTGATTTTATATTTTATTTATAAAAATAATATTGAACGATATTCGCTAAAAGTCGTAGTCATTCTGCGTCATTTGAATCAAAAGATTAAAATAAATGTGTTTGAAATTGGTATGAATTGCCTTGGTCTTATCAGATTATAAAATCTTGCTTAAAGTATTATCAATTTACTAAATGCCCCAAAGAGCCCAAATCAGGATAGGCTATACAAAACAAAGAGATTCAGAACCGTTAAATCTTGTGCTGAAGACATTCAGCGAGAAAGATTAATTAAATGAGTTAAATAATGCCCAGTCAAAATGTAAATACCAAACGTCCTTTATATATTCCTTATGCAGGGAACACACTTTTAGAACTCCCACTTTTAAATAAAGGTTCTGCATTCACTGAAGATGAACGTAAGAGCTTTAATCTACACGGTTTAATTCCTCATGTAACAGAGTCCATTGAAGAACAAAGTCAGCGTTCTTATCAGCAATATTGTGCTTTTAATAGTGACATCAATAAGCACATTTATCTGCGCAATATTCAAGATACCAATGAAACGCTGTTTTATCATTTAATTGAAAATCACCTCAGTGAAATGATGCCGATCATCTATACCCCAACGGTAGGTGAGGCATGTCAGCGTTTCTCGGATATTTATCGTCGTCATCGCGGGATTTTTATTTCCTATCCTGACCGTGATCATATCGATCAGATTATTCATAACGTAAATAAAAAGAATGTGAAAGTGATCGTGATTACAGATGGTGAACGAATTCTTGGTTTAGGTGACCAAGGGATTGGCGGTATGGGGATTCCCATTGGTAAATTGTCGTTGTATACCGCATGTGGTGGCATTAGTCCCGCTTATACGTTGCCGATTACCCTCGATGTGGGGACAAACAACCAGCAGTTATTGAATGACCCGATATATATGGGATGGAGTCAGCCTCGTATTAGTGGCGAAGAATACTACGACTTTGTTGAAAAGGTGATTAAAGCCATTCAGCAGCGTTGGCCGAAAGCATTAATTCAATTTGAGGACTTCGCACAAAAAAATGCAATGCCTTTATTGGAAAAATACCGCGATAAAATCTGCTGTTTTAATGATGATATTCAAGGGACAGCAGCGGTATCTGTCGGAAGTTTAATTGCAGCATCACGTGCTGCGGGCAAACAACTTAAAGATCAAGTGGTCACTTTCTTGGGTGCTGGGTCTGCGGGTTGTGGTATTGCAGAGCAAATCATCAAGCAAATGGTGGCTGAGGGTTTAACCGATGCACAAGCACGTGCACGTGTGTTTATGGTCGACCGCTTTGGTTTAATTACTGAAAATCAGCCGAATCTTTTAGATTTCCAACGTAAACTTGCCCAATCTACAGACAATGTTGCACATTGGGCTGATGCCGAATCTATGATTTCACTGTTGGATGTGGTGAAAAATGCCAAACCTACGGTACTGATTGGCGTTTCGGGGCAACCTGGATTATTTAGCCAAGAAGTGATTGAAACCTTGGCAGCCAACTGCGAACATCCAATTGTATTGCCACTTTCCAACCCGACTTCCCGTGTAGAAGCTGTACCGGCGGATATTTTGCAATGGACCAAAGGCAAAGCACTTATTGCAACAGGTAGCCCATTTGCGCCAGTGAATTATCAGGGGAAAATTCATCATATTTCACAGTGCAATAATTCGTATATTTTCCCAGGGATTGGGTTAGGGGTGATTGCTTCAGGTGCGAAACGTGTGACTGAAAATATGTTGATGGCTTCGAGTACGGCTTTGGCAGATTGTTCACCAAAATTGCAAGATCCTGAAGCAGATCTATTGCCAAGTCTGGATCATCTGCAAGACATTTCGAAGACAATTGCATTGAAGGTTGCACTAGCTGCCATTGCGGATGGTGTGGCACCGAATGTTAGTGTTGAAGTTTTACAGCATGCCATTGAAGAGAATTTCTGGAAGCCTGAATACCGTGATTATGTGCGGGTAACATACTAATATTTATTGTGTAATTTTTTAGAAAAGGTGTATTACCCGTTGTAATACACCTTTTTTACGGTTTAGAATATTTGAGCATAAAAAAGCCCCCATCTTTCGATGAGGGCTTTTTGAATTTGGAGCGGGAAAGGAGACTCGAACTCCCGATCCCCAACCTTGGCAAGGTCACCGAGATTTATACCATTAAATGATGTTAATTGTAAGTATATGATTTAATTGAATGTGATTAGTTTTTAGTGGGGCAAAATTTTTAGCAATTTAGATCATTTAAGGGTATTTTGGTCACTTCATATTGGAAATTTTTGTCTATAAAAGTCACCTATGTTTTAATACTGATTTTCATGAGAAATAACAACAGTATATGATTTAATATAATGATTATTAATCCTCATGAAAATGTTTTATATTCAATTCAATAAATGAATATTATGCTCAATCCTATTTTGGATCATTTGGAGAGTCTCTGCTTGAATTTGTCTAGGTAATAGATCATGAGCGATATTGCTGAATCGGATTGCAACCTTACAAATCGAACTAATAATTTCATCGACTTCTTGGGCAGAAAGTTCCGCTTCCTGAGTACCAAGTTTTACAAGAGCTTGTCGAGGAATATCCAGTGCCTCACCCATGATATCCATTTGATGATATCCACCTACCCCTTCACAGAAAGTAACATCATAGGCAGGGGAGAGTTTCCATTGCACATTTTGGGACATCAGAAATGAAAAGTTTTTGCAATGATCATCTCGATTATTGAAGACTACATTGAAAACAGCTCGCTTGAATGCAATTGCTTTTTCGCGAACATTATTGGTGCAAAAGTATGTAGCGCGAAGAAAGTTACTGTAGTCTAAACTCCCTAGTGATTTAAAATTAGCTCCGGTGAAGGCCGCTAAACTTTGCATAGGGATACGCATGCCATCGTGGCGGTCAAATCTCTTTGATGTAAATGCGGTTAATCCATTCAGAAGAGTAAAATATTGAGTGTCAGGGGTATCAATATGACAATGACGTAAACATTCTGCATAAACAGCTTCAATTGCACAAACTTCAGGATGCTCTTGCTGAGCGGGAAATTTGATCAGCCAGGCTTCATGTTGATGTGAGCTAACTGTTGAGAATTCATTGGTGACAGGATCACGATAGACGAGTGCTTTTGGCCTTGCACTTTGTGGAGATCCACCCATAATTAATAAATGCTGTAAAAATTCTGCACCTTCTCCATAGTGCACTAGGTTATGTATCACTTTTTGATTTTGAAGCAATGTACTATGATAAGATTAACCCGTTAGGTCAGGTGGCCTAACTTAAATAAAAAACTCTCCGACAAACCCGGTACGGTTCAATATGAATAAGAAAGGCTCATCAATTACCAGAGTTTTAGATATTATTGAGGCTATCTCAACTGCAAAGCATCCTCCTACACCTTTGGACCTTTCTATTGAGCTAGATATTCCAAAACCAAGTATCCATCGTTTACTTCAAACTTTGGAGCAAGAAAAATTCATTAAATTAGATATTTACGGTGGTTATATTGTAGGTGATAGGACTTACAAGTTGCTAATGAGCGCTTGGGAGCAAGAACCTAAAAAAATAGAAAGACTAGCAATTCTGCAAAAACTATCAGATCAAACTAATGAAACTTGTGGAATTGCCATCCTTAATAATAATCAAATGCTTTATACAGATCGAGTACAAGCAAATTGGCCATTACAAGTGTACTTACCTATTGGATCTACCGTACCATTATGGTGTACATCTAGTGGAAAACTTTTTTTAAGTTTTCAACCGGAAAGTCGAAGAAAAAATATAATAGAACACCTTCCTATTACACAGCTTACTAAAAATACTATTACTGATCCTGTGATGCTTGAAGAAAATTTGAATCATATTTTCTTAAATAAACTTGGAACTGATAATGAAGAGTTTATTTCAGGAATGGTCGCATGCTCTGTTCCCATCCACAAGGGAGATACAATCATTGCATGCTTATATGTCCATGCCCCAACGATACGAAAATCTCTTGATGATTTATTAAGTTTTGAATCGGTACTACGTCAGGCTGCGAACGATTTAAGTAAATTGATTAATATTGATTAAAAAAGCAAGTCATGATGACTTGCTTTTTGTTCAGCATAAAAACATTAGTTCAGCGTTGGCATTGAGAATTGAGCACCCTCACGAACATTAGCGGTTGGCCAACGTTGTGTAATCGTTTTACGACGGGTGTAAAAACGTGCACCATCTGGACCATAAGCATTTAAATCACCAAATAATGAGCGCTTCCAGCCACCAAAACTATGATAAGCCACAGGGACTGGCAATGGGATATTAATTCCTACCATTCCGACCTTAATATTGTCACTGAAGTAACGAGCTGCTTCCCCATCACGTGTATAAATACAAGTACCATTGCCGTATTCATGATCATCAATCAGATTCATAGCTTCTTGCATGGTTTTTACACGTATAACCTGTAGTACAGGACCGAAAATTTCTTCTTTATAACTAGTCATTTCAGGAGTCACTTGATCGATTAGCGTGGCTCCCACATAGAATCCCTTTTCGTAACCAACTGGAGCTGCATCTCGACCATCAACAACAATCGTTGCACCTTGCTCTTCTGCACTGTTGATATAACCCACAACTTTAGCTTTATGCTGGGCTGTAATCACAGGACCGAAATCATTTTCTTTTTCTGAATATGCCCCATATTTTAACGATGCCATAGCTTCAGAGAGCTTAGAAATCATCAAATCAGCAACATCATCACCTACGGCAACAGCGACTGAAAGAGCCATACAACGCTCACCTGATGAACCAAAAGCAGCACCTAATAAAGAGCTTACTACATTATCAATATCAGCATCAGGCATAACAATCGCATGGTTTTTTGCACCGCCAAGTGCTTGGCATCTTTTCCCAGTAGCAGTTGCTGTCTTATAAATATATTCAGCTATCGGTGTCGAGCCAACGAAGCTTATAGCCTGTACTCGAGAATCTAAAAGTAAGGTATCAACAGCCTCTTTATCTCCATTTACAACATTTAGTACGCCATCAGGTAGACCAGCTTCTTTCAGTAATTGTGCAATATACAAAGTTGATGATGGATCACGCTCAGATGGTTTAAGAACAAAAGTATTTCCACAAACAATTGCCATCGGGAACATCCAAAGTGGAACCATGACTGGGAAATTAAATGGAGTAATACCTGCAACGACACCTAAAGGCTGGAACTCACTCCATGAATCGATACTTGGACCTACGTTTTTACTGAATTCACCTTTTAAAAATTCAGGGGCACTGCAAGCATACTCAACATTTTCAATACCACGCTGTAATTCACCGGCAGCATCATGCACAATTTTTCCGTGTTCTTCGCCAATAAGTTTGCAAATTTTTTCAGCATTGTCCTCAAGAAGTTCTTTGAATTTAAACATGACGCGGGCGCGTTTAATGACAGGAGTATTACGCCATTCAGGAAAAGCAGCTTCGGCAGCAGAAATAGCTTCTTCAACGGTTGCTTTACCGGCTAGCCCTACTTCTTTACTTTGTTCACCTGTTGATGGATTGTAAACAGGCTGCGTTCTTGTATGATTGGTATTCAATACGCCGTTAATAAAATGTCCGATCAATTCCATGTGAATCTGTCCTCTTTATATAAAAAATAATTAAAGTTAATTGAAAAATGCATTACCACAATTGCTTATAGAGCGAAATCATTTCAGCAATTGTAGGAGTTATTGGGTTATTAGATGGAGAGCCAGATGCTATTGCCTGCTCAGCCATTGTTTGTACAACTTCATCAAAATATTTTCTATCCACCCCGAACTCAGCCAGAGTTGGAACTTTTAAATCTTTATTAATTTCAGCCAATGCTTGTACTAGCTTTTGATTTGCGACTTCATGGGAATCATCAATATGTGCAACACCCATTGCTTTTGCACAGTCCGCATAACGTTCAGGTGCAGCTTGTATTGA
Source organism: Acinetobacter sp. YH12227 (assembly GCF_013417785.1). Taxonomy (NCBI): domain Bacteria; kingdom Pseudomonadati; phylum Pseudomonadota; class Gammaproteobacteria; order Moraxellales; family Moraxellaceae; genus Acinetobacter; species Acinetobacter sp. YH12227. Next base: position 62,446 of record NZ_VPDH01000003.1, read on the forward strand.
AAACTCAGTAATCATAGGAAGTAACATTGCATTCGATAGGCCATGAGGTACATGGAAAAAAGCACCGATCGGTCGACTCATCCCATGAACCAATGCAACAGAAGCATTTGAAAATGCAATGCCTGCAAATGTGGAACCAAGCATCATCTTTTCACGTGCAGATTCATTACCCGGCTCATGATAAGCAATTTGTAAGTTAGGTCCGATTAGTTTCATCGCTGCAATTGCTTGGGCATCACTATATGGACTTGCTTTTTTACTAACATATGCTTCAATTGCATGTGTTAGTGCATCAATCCCAGTATCTGCCGTAGTTCTAGCAGGTAAAGACATCGTTAACTCATAGTCGATAATTGCTGCAATGGGTAAGAATCCAAGCCCAGCACAAAGCATTTTTTCACTGGTCTTATCATCAGTAATGATTGTAAAACGAGTACATTCAGAACCTGTTCCCGCTGTAGTTGGGATTGCAATAATTGGCAGTCCGATCTCGTTGACCTGTCTGGGAAATTTATAATCTCTTATCTCTCCCCCAAACTTACTTAAAATACTGATAGCCTTAGCACTGTCGATAGGGCTTCCGCCACCTACAGCAATAATGGCATCATATTGGTGCGTTTTGACATGATTCACTCCAGCTTCAATTGAAGCTGAAGTCGGCTCAGGAATCGTTTCATCAAAATAGTCACTCTCGATGTTTTCTGCCTTAAGTAAATTTTGAATCTGATCAATATATCCCAGTGAAACCATCATTTTATCAGTGATGATTAATGGTCTTTTCGCTCCTAAGCTATTCAAAATCTCAGGAAGATGACTTCTAGCATTTTTCCCGACTTGCATAATTCGTGGAAGGTTAATTGAATGAGACATTTTAAATTCACCATAAATTATTGAAGTAATTAACTTTCTAGAATGATCCGAACATAGTTCCGAGGGTAATTACCCCTGCTAAAGCAATGAGTGGAATTACAACAGCGACAATAAACATGTCGTAATAAGATTGTTTATGCGTTAATCCACATAATGTGATAATGGTAATTACTGCACCATTATGGGGAAGCGAATCTAAGGCACCAGATGCCATAGAGGCTACTCTGTGCATAAGTTCTAATGAAATACCATTATCTATTGCTAAATTTTTATAGGTTTCCCCCATAGTATTTAAAGCAATACTTAAGCCGCCTGATGCTGAGCCTGTAATCCCAGCCAGTACATTAATAACAATAGCTTCAGAGATAAGAGGATTGTCTGGTGCAATACCAACTAAGAAATCACGTAGAATAATGAAGCCAGCCAATGATGCTATAACTGAACCATAACCAACTTCTGATGCTGTATTAAAAATAGGTAAGAACGAAGATGAGACCCCTTGTTGTATTGAGTCTTTAATATTTACGATCGCTTTCCAATTTAAAATAATGATAGTTAAACATGCTAAGACCAGAGCACAAATAATTGCCCAAAGCCCTACAACTGAGTTTAATGAAACATTACCGAATTTATCAGTTGCTAAATATGCTGTATCGAGTGAAGGTAAGATTATTTTAGTAAGAACCAAGTTAGTAATTATTACTACTAAAATGGGAGCAAAAGCAATGGTAAGGCTTGGACCCGAAGTGGTCAATGCACCGTCATTGCTATGGATTTCAACATGATTGCCATAACCTTCTTTTAGAGAATCTGCTTTGGCAATACGCTTATTTAACCACCACATTCCTGTAATTATAATAAAGATAGAGGATAAAACTCCTAAGCCAGGTGCAGCGTATAAATCAGTATTAAAAAACGGCATTGGAATTGCATTTTGAATTGCAGGCGTTCCGGGTAATGCTGTCATTGTAAAAGTTAAAGCACCCAACATAATTGCAGCTGGAATTAATCTTTTCGGAATTCCAAGTTTTTTGAATAGTGCTGATGCTATCGGGAAAACTGCAAAACCAACAACAAATAGTGATACACCACCATAAGTTAAAATTGCACATGAGAGCACAATCGAAAGCATAGCTCTTTTATGCCCTAATTTTTCGACGAAAAAATTGGCAATAGTTCGTGCAGAGCCAGAGTCATCCATTAGCTTCCCAAATATTGCACCTAGCAAAAAAAGTGGGAAATATTTAATTATGTACCCGCCTAAGCCGGTCATAAAAATTTGAGAATAAAATCCAAGTAATTCATTACTCAATCCACTCCAAGCAACAGCAAACAGTGCAAGCAGTGGAGCCAGAACAATTACGCTAAATCCTTTATATGCCAGATACATCAGCAGTATTAGGGACAAGACTATTCCAATTAGTCCTACCATTTTTTATACATCCCATTCTTATATTCTTCGTATAATGATACGTTTCGTATCATTATTAATGTATATAATTTAATCTAAACCAAGTCAATATAAAATTTAAATTCTAGACCTTAGTTGTATAAATTAATGATTCTGAGAGTTCTTAAGAAGGATATTTGCATGCTCTACATATTAAAATAATAATAATTTCATAAACTTATAAATTATTAATTAATTCATGACTTAACTAATTTTTTTAATATTCAAGATAGTTTTGGTTAAAAATCATTTGGCTTACTGTAAGCGTCCGCTGAATCCCATGCCTATTTTTTAATTTTGGTCGGATTTCCAGCGGTGTGGCAGTAATTCTTCTATTTGGGTCACTTTATGCGTCGGCAGCCTTTTCAGCACATCACTTAAATAGGCATACGGATCCAGTCCATTCAGCTTTGCTGACTGGATTAAAGTCATGATATTGGCAGCTCGTTGGCCGCTGCGCAGCTCGTTGGCCGCTGCGCAGCGAGCCAGCAAACAGCCAGTTCTTACGTCCCAACGCCCAGGGGCGCATCTGATTTTCAATCCCTTGCGCAGCAATGCTGCTCATATCTATAGGCAAATTGCCATCATCCAGATAGCGGCAGAGTGCCTGCCAACGTTTTAGGCTGTAATTGATCGCCTTGGCAGTTGGAGAGCTCGATGGCACCGCCAGATAATGTTGGTTGAGCCATTCATACAGTTGTTGCATCACCGGTTGGCTATGCTGTTGCCGGTATTCGCGGCGATGTTCTGCTGTACCATCCATCTTTTTCCTGAGTTCTGCTTCTATGGCATACAGTTTCTGAATCAGCACTAATGCCTGTTCAGCGATCTGACTTTTCCCGGTCACATACAGTTCATGGAATTTACGACGTGCATGTGCCATGCAGCCCACCTCAATGACCTTGCCTGATTTAAAGCGTGCTTTATAACCACTGTAATCATCACAGACCAGATGGCCCTGCCAGCCATTCAGGAACTCTTCTGCATGCTGACCTGAACGGCTATCCTGAAAGTCATAGATCACCGCTTGAACTGGATTGTACTGTGTGGTGGCATAGGCCCAGACATAACCTTTCTTCGGTTTTTTCTCATTCTCACCCATCCGCATAATGGTGACCGGCGTTTCATCGGCATGGATCACCCGCTGTTGCAGCACCACCTGTTTTAAGGTATTGGCCAGAGGTTCCAGTTCCACACCGCAGCGACCAATCTGAGAAGCATTGCTTCGTAAGAGATAAAGTGGATCTGGACAGATCAATGCCCGCCCGCTGATAGATCAGGCGCTGACGGTACAGCGGCAAATGATCGGCATACTTCGATACCAGCACATGGCTGAGCAATTCAGGTGAAGCAATGCCTTTATCAATCACATAGGCAGGCATCGCTTGCTGAGTCAGAGTGTCGCACTGATCACAGACCCATTTGCCACGGACATGCTGTTCCTTGTAGAACTGTACCGGTCTGAAATGCAGTTTTTCACTGATATCTTCGCCGATACGACGTAACTGGCAGCCACAACTGCATTGGGTTGATGCAGGTTCATGCTCAATACGGATGGTGTGTAGATGATCTGGCAGCAGTCGACGTTTAGGTTTGTTGACTGTGGCTTTCTGTGTCGCTGCATCGGTTTTATCTGCATTTAATCGTTCTAATTCTAGATCAACGACTGCGATATCTTCTTCAACCGCTTCGTCCCATAGATGGATTTGTTTTGCGGTGAGATGTTCGTTTTTACTGCCGAATTTATGCTTTTTAAACAGCGCCAGTTCATGCTCGTATTTTTGAGTGAGAATAGAAAGATGCTGAACTTTGGCATCCAATTGCTGGTTTGATTTTTCTAATTCTTGATTTGATTGTGCCAGAGACTGATGCTGCATCGCCAACTGCCGGGTAAATTCCAGCAGTTGTTCATGGGTCAGTTGGCTTAAATCAGGCAGCATTTTCATGACCGCAGTATGCCTGAGGTCATGACGCAGAGGAAATAGAACGTTTGGAGAATAGCAGAATGTAGCAGCCTAGTTTAGAGCATTGTTACCACTTGCTGTCGTCCAATGCGCTGCCAGGGCAAACCCTGAATTAGTGCCTGTAACTGTTCTGGACTGAGAGCTACGTTTTCACCCTGGTGAACTTTAGCCCAGTGGAATTTTCCCTGTTCCAGCCGCCTGGCACACAGCCAGATGCCCAGTCCAGGACCGTTTTGCGCGAAACCTGAAAGATTTGGTCACTGAAGTAGATAAACTACAACATGTAGTAGCGAAGATGCTCAAAATGCACTTACTACGTAACATCAGTTAAATAAAAGTCTCCCACAAACCCGGTACGGTTCAGTCTCGCCAATGTATTTTAAAAACTGGTATTCGTCTGGCGCACTTTCCTGAAGGAGTTGTTTGGGACGGTGAAAATAAAATTTATTTAGCAGTAGTGATTGCTGCGAAATCAGATGAGCATTTGCAAGTCTTACAAATTTTGACGCGGGCTTTAATTAATGATGTCGCTGATCAAGTGAAACAGGCTCAATCCGCAGAGCAAATTATTGCATTATTACAAGCCCAACCCGCATCTTTGGCATTGCATGAAAATTTAATCGCCACCCAAGTTCCCGCACTTGATGTAGAAGATTTAATTTGGCAGGCAACACAGCTGCTGAAAAAGCAAAAAATGGTGGAGTGTGGTTTTCTGTCGGGTTTAAACCTAAACAGCATGATTCATTTAGGGGAGGGGGTCTGGTCGATCACTTCTAACCAGCATGTTTTGAGCCCAGCTGTAAGTTTGGTAAAAGCGGAACAGGTTTTAAGCCATCAGCAGGAAATGCTCAAGACTTTGGTGTGTATTGCCAGTAATGAGCAACTGGATATGCAACGGTTTCAACGGTTAATGGATATTTTGTTTGATACTGAACAAGTTCTTACCCTCAACCAAGAGCAAGATAGTCACCAGTTGGCGCAGTTAATTGGTGCTGAACTGATTCCTGATTGGCCATCTCGTCGTATTGTCTTAGCTAATGCTCATGGTCTACATGCGCGTCCTGCGACATACTTGGTCAATATGACCAAGAAATTTGCAGGGGATATTCTCATTGCTGTAGATGATGGGGCATACGTTTCGGCAAAAAGTTTAACCAAATTATTAGCCATGGGATGCCGTCGTGGTCAAACTCTGACTTTTATTGCACAACCTGATACCGATGCTGTAGCAGGCTTAGAACAGATTATTGATGCAGTTCAACAGGGCTTAGGAGAAGATGTTGAACCTGTTGATCTTGTATCTCATCAGCACAGCAGTAGTGACCCAGTCGTAAATACTTTGGAATTAATGCCTTTTGAATCACATGGCGATACGGGTAGCTGCGGTATTGCGGCATCAACTGGCCTTGCTTTTGGTCCTGCTCATGTGGTGAAGCCACGTGAATTCAGTTATGAACGTCGCGGACAGAGTTTTAAAGCTGAGAATGAAAAGCTTGAAATTGCGCTTCATCAGGTGAAAAATAGCTTACGTCAATTCATTACACATACTGAATCTACTGCCATTAAGCAGATATTCATGGCACATTTGGAAATGCTGGATGATCCAGACCTCCTCCAAAGTGTACAACGCGGTTTAAAGCAAGGGTTGTCTGCTGCTGCAGCTTGGCATGATCATATTGAAGTGGCTGCTACCGCACAGGCTGCACTTAGCGATCGTTTACTGGCAGAGCGTGCGGCTGATTTAAGGGATATTGGTGAGCGTGTTTTGGCTGCTTTGTGTGGTGTGGCCGATGTCACAGAACCCGAGCAACCTTATATTTTAATTATGCATGATGTTGGTCCGAGTGATGTCGCGCGTCTGAATAAAGATCGTGTTGCAGGCATTTTGACCGAGGTTGGTGGAGCGAGTGCCCATAGTGCCATTGTGGCACGTGCTCTGGCTATTCCAGCAGTCGTAGGTGCGGGTGTAGCTGTTTTAAATATTGAGAACCATGCCACAGTGCTAATTAATGGGGATACTGGTGAGTATGTGGTCTCACCCGAGCAAAGTCAGATTGATCATGCCATTGCAGAGCGCCAACGCCAGCGTGAGTTGCGAAAACAAGCGGAACAGCATTGTTTAGAGCCTGCCATCACACTGGATCAACATCAAGTTGAAATCGCAGCCAATATTGGCAAAGTAGGCGCTACGATACAGGCTGTGGCCGATGGGGCAGAAGCAATTGGTTTGCTACGCACAGAATTGGTCTTTATGTCACACAGCAGTGCGCCTGATGAGGCTACACAGGAAGCTGATTATCGGGTGGTGTTAGATGCTTTAGCGGGTCGTCCATTGGTGGTACGTACACTTGATGTGGGCGGGGACAAACCTTTACCGTATTTGCCTATTGAAAAGGAAGAAAATCCATTCTTGGGCTTACGTGGTATTCGTCTGACTTTACGTAAGCCAGAGTTGTTACGTCAGCAATTGGTTGCTTTACTTAAAGCAGCGGATAATCGCCCATTAAGAATTATGTTTCCGATGATTGGGCGGGTTGAAGAATGGCGAGCAGCAAAAGCAATATTAGATGAGGTTCGCATACAGCATCCATGTGAAAACTTACAAGTCGGTATTATGATTGAGGTTCCTGCGGCAGCATTGTTGGCTCCAATTCTTGCTCAAGAAGTTGATTTTTTTAGTATTGGAACCAATGACTTGACTCAATATACTCTGGCGATTGACCGTGGTCATCCACTGTTGTCTGCTGAAGCTGATGGCTTACATCCGAGTATTTTGCTATTGATTGATCAAACTGTTCGGGCAGCACATCAGCATGGTAAATGGGTGGGCATTTGTGGTGAATTGGCTGCTGATCCAAAAGCTGTGCCTGTATTGATAGGCTTGGGCGTGGATGAGTTGAGTATGTCGAGTACCAGTATTCCATTGGTGAAGGCGCAAATTCGTGGTTTGAACTATATAAATTGCCAACAGGTCGCACAGCAAGCCTTAAGTTGTGACAGTGCGTCTGCCGTACGTGCATTGGTGGAGTAATTACGAATGGCTAAGATATTAAGCATTACTCTGAATCCTGCAATTGACCTCACCGTGCAATTGGATCAACTAAAAGTTGGCGAGGTCAATCGTCAGTTAACGGCCCAAAGCCATGCAGCAGGTAAAGGCTTAAACGTGGCACAGGTCCTTAAGGATTTGGGACATGAACTGATTGTGAGTGGCTTTTTGGGGCAAGAAAACCGTCAAATTTTTGACCATCATATCCAGCAAGAGCAATTTGATAACCAATTTATTTATGTTGCAGGTGAAACACGACAAAACATTAAAGTTGCAGAAGCTTCTGGTCAGATGACTGACATCAATGGCAAGGGCTTTTTTGTAGATACCTCAGCAAAACAACAACTACGTGAATGCCTATCTCAACTGATTTTAGAGGTTGATGTGATTGTGATTGCAGGTAGTTTGCCACAAGGTTTTTCTGCAGAAGAGCTTTCAACACTGATTCTATGGTTACAGTCTGCGGGTAAAAAAGTCGCAGTAGATACCAGTGGTGTTGCGTTGAAAGCAGCAATTGCTGCCCATCCTTGGTTGATTAAGCCTAATACAGATGAGTTGACGGAAACCTACCATTTGCCAGCAGAAACGTTTGCAGAACAGCAGCATCTTTTTGCCAGTTTAAATAGTCAGATCGAACATATTGTGGTCTCGATGGGTGAAAACGGGGTGAACTGGCTTCACCGCACGCAACCCCTGCATGCTACTGCACCGAAGGTCACCGTCCAAAGTACGGTGGGTGCGGGAGATTCCTTGCTAGCAGGTATGATTCATGGCTTGTTGAGTTCAACTTCCCCAGAAGAAACATTGAAAACAGCAACCGCAATTGCGAGCAATGCTGTGACCCAAATTGGGTTTGCCCTTCCAGACTTTGCTGTTATTGAAGATTTGAAATCGCAAATCTCAGTCCAATCATTGAGTTAATACGATGCAAGAGATAAAACATATTTTATTTGTGCCACATAGTCCCGAGCAGCCGATTAATGCAGTGATTTTGGCCAAAAAACTCTCCAAAGCAGCAACAGCACTTGGCATTTCCAATGATGTGGCGACATCAGTCGAGCATCTCGATTTATCAAATGTTATTGATACGGTTGTTTTTGTTGGACAGAAGTCGGCAGATGCGGATCAACTGCGTGACAAGGTTGTGAAAGTCATTGGTTTGAATAATGCACAACACGATGCGATCATGCTTTTGCAACAAGTTCTTGAGCATTCAGATGCTTTAGATGAAACTATTGCAGCCAATGAAGGGGTTACACGGTTTGTCGCCATTACAGCATGTCCAACTGGTGTTGCGCATACGTTTATGGCGGCCGAAGCCTTACAACAAGGTGCAGTAAAGCACGGGTATCAGATTGATGTTGAAACCCAAGGATCGGTTGGGGCTAAAAATGTTTTATCGGTAGAAAGTATTGCCAAAGCAGATGTCGTGATCTTAGCAACGGATATTGAGGTCAATACAGATCGCTTTGTAGGCAAACGTGTATATCGCTGTAGTACAGGATTTGCCCTTAAGCAAACGGATAAGACTTTTGCAAATGCAATTGCTGAAGCCAAAGTGCTTGAAACGGGTAAGCAAACAGCCACTAAGACTGAAAATGAAAACAAAGAAAAAAGTGGAATTTATAAACACCTTTTAACAGGGGTGTCTTTCATGCTGCCGATGGTTGTGGCGGGCGGTTTGATCATTGCCATCTCGTTTATGTTTGGCCTCAATCCTGTTGAAGGAAGCTTTGCCGCATCCTTAAAGCAAATAGGTGCTGCAGCATTTACTCTTATGGTACCTATGCTGGCAGGTTACATTGCTTATTCTATTGCGGATCGTCCGGGTTTAACTCCAGGTTTGATTGGCGGTTTACTTGCTACACAATTAGAGGCAGGCTTTCTCGGTGGATTAGTTGCAGGTTTTATTGCAGGTTATATTGCGTTATTTTTATCGAAACAGCTTAAACTCCCAAGTAGCCTAGAAGCATTAAAACCAATTTTGATTATTCCACTATTGGCCAGTTTAGCTGTTGGTTTAATCATGATTTATGTGGTTGGACAGCCTGTTGCACAATTGTTTGAATTACTCACACACTTCCTTGCCAATATGGGGACGACCAATGCCATGATCATGGGGGTTATCCTTGGGAGTATGATGTGTATTGATGTTGGGGGGCCAATAAATAAAGCGGCTTATGCCTTTACGGTGGGCTTACTTACGTCACAAACATACGGACCGATGGCGATTACCATGGCTGCGGGTATGGTACCACCGTTGGGTATGGCAATTGCAACTTTTCTGGCAAAGCATAAATTTGCCAAACCTGAGCAAGATGCAGGGAAGGCTGCTGTAGTTCTGGGCCTATGTTTCATCTCGGAAGGGGCTATTCCGTTTGCTGCCAAAGACCCGATTCGAGTGCTTCCATGCGCGATCGCAGGTGGTGCTGTAACTGGGGCTTTGGTTGCATTATTTAAATGTGAACTAGTCACTCCTCATGGCGGTGTAATGGTACTGATCATTCCGAATGCGATGAATTATCCATTAAAATATTTATTGGCGATTGCGATTGGAAGTGTGGTGACTGGTGTAGCTTATGCCGTGATAAAACAACGGTTAGAATAAGCCCTTCATAGGAGCTTTGTGAAAGCTATTTAGTGCAATAAATGAATATTATGCTCAATCCTATTTTGGATCAGTTGGAGTCTCTGCTTGAATTTGTCCAGGTAATAGGTCATGAGCGATATTGCTGAATCGGATTGCAACCTTACAAATCGAGCCAATAATTTCATCGACTTCTTGGACACAAAGTTCCGCTTCCTGAGTACCAAGTTTCACAAGAGCTTGTCGAGGAATATCCAATGCCTCACCCATGATATCCATTTGATGTGCAGGAAAGTTCTAAACCTTTACTGATCGCTTCTGCACTGTATTCAAAGGCGATTAATGGCCGACCTGTGATTGCGGTTGAGGAGACCAATGTACCCCAAAGCCAATATTCACCCCATCCATTGTAGTAAACATTAAGTTTTTGAGCATGGATTTATTTCCTTTTAATACATTGGCGAGCAATACTGTTCTGAAATGACAGCTTTGTCCGTTATAATTGTATAAACATTTTTGGTTTCTGGTAATTATGTCCTCATTGATCAATTTTCTATCTCGCTTTAGTACTGCAACTCTTCAGCGCAGTCTGAGCTATGCTAAACACATTGATAGGGAAACAATTGAGTTCTTTGAGGAAAATGAAGATGTCACGATGTATGCTCAAATTGAAGGGACAGATTATTACGATACCGCGATTACCTATAATCTTAAAAAAGACCGTTTAATCGATGACGACTGCACTTGTCCGGTTGGATATAACTGTAAACATGCTGCTGCTTTAGCGCGGTTATTCTTTCAGGAATATCGCCAAGAATTTCAGCAGCGTTATGCTGACTCTCAATCCCCGCAGGGAATCGCAAAACGCCTACGGGGGGATGATCAGGCACAGCGCTGGTTGAATGATTTTAAACGGTATTTACAACAGACTGAACCAGAGCAATCTGTCAAAACAAACAATTATTTAATTTACCTGCTAGATCAGTCTGTCAGCTTAAAGAAATTGACAGTTGATGTTCAGAAGGCCAGACGCAATAAAAACGGCTCAATTGCGGGGGAAAGTTATTATACCCAATATGAAAATATCACCAGAAAGCATCTGACTTTACCTGAACAAAAACGACAATTATTTAACCAGATTTATTATTATGCCAAAATAAACAGTGACGAACGATTTTATCAAAGCAATCTTGATATCTCCGGAATTTTATTGGAGCATTTCAAATCTTTTATTCAAAGTGGCGATGTGTACTGGCAAAAAAAGAGCCATACTGCACTTCAATGGTCAGAACAAGGCTATCACATCGAACTGATCTGGCAACAAGGTGTAAACAAACAGACAGAGCATTTAAACATTGAATTGGTCAATGGTGATATTCGACTCGATTTGAAATCAAATCCACATATTCAGATTCTCGCGAGTCATCCACCATGTTATGTGGATATTCAACAGAACACGGTGGGCCAGTTATATGGTGAATATTCGGCAAATCTTCTGTACCATTTTTTACAGATGCCTGATCTTCCATCTATGCTCTTGCCAGAGTTTGAGAAACTGACTCATCAATATTCAGACGTGAAAAATCTGCCTCAGCCCGAGTCTATTCAGCATATTGATGTCCTTGAGGGTAGTCCCCAGCCAATTTTACGCTTCGGTGTTTTAGATAAATTTGATTGGAAATGGGAAGAGTCTGTTTGTGCTGAAATTGAATTCTCCTATGCAGGCGGAAGAATAAAAGCAGGTACATCAGGCGACAGTTTTATTGGTGAGCAGCATGACAAAATGGTACGACAGCTTCGGGACTTAGTTCAGGAACAACAGTCAATCCAACGTTTACAGCTATTGGTCGAATCACTGAAGTGGGTGAAAGATCTTAGTTATGACCATCAATTAAAACTGAATAAACAACGTCTTGATTCTATGGTTTTTGCTTTCTATGGAGATTGGATCAAACAGCTGATGCCCATCAATCAAATTGAGTTGATGGGCTGGCAGATAGAGCATCTGGAAAACAGCCCCTTTAATCTGCAATATGTTGAAAATTTAAATATTTCTATCACTGAATCTGAAGGTCAGCAGGACTGGTTCAATATCGGGGCGACGGTTCAAGACAGTGCAGGCAATTCTTATAATTTGCTTGATGCGCTCGTAGCTTTGGTGCGAGTAAATCCTGATTTACTTGATCCGCGGACTTTTATTCATCTGCATGACAGTCAAATTTTCACCGTGAAAACTGCAGTTGATCAACCTGATTTGGCTCTATCCGCTAGGGATATTAAGCCGGTATTGTTGCATCTGCAGAGCATTTTACAGCAAGAAGAGCGCAGTATTGATCGCTATGATGCGAGTCAATTATTAGAATTGCAGCATAATCTTGGGATGACATGGCAGGTCAGTGATCGCCTGCAGCAATTTGTACAGAAATTCAAACAAGGCTATCAGCAACAACTGCCGACACCACAAGGTTTTCAGGGAGAGTTGCGTCCATACCAGCAGCAGGGCTTAGGCTGGTTGCAGTTTTTAAGGGAAACCCAGCATGGCGGGATTCTGGCAGATGATATGGGCTTGGGGAAAACAGCACAAACTTTAGCCCATTTACTCATGGAAAAGCAGGCTGGATATTTGCAGGACAGTCCCGCCTTAATTGTTGCACCCACATCGCTGATGCATAACTGGTTCAAAGAAGCGGAGAAATTTACCCCTGAGCTCAAGGTATTGCTGCTACAGGGGCCCGATCGCCATCAGTATTTTGAGCAGATTCCGCACTATGATATTGTGTTAACCACCTATCCGCTTCTGGCGAGAGATGAAGAGCAACTAAAGCAATATGAATATCATCAACTCATTTTGGATGAGGCGCAGAATATCAAAAATCCGCGTGCCAAAGCTGCACAGGTAGTAAGGCAATTAAAAGCACGACATCGTTTGTGTCTAACAGGTACCCCGATGGAAAATCATTTGGGTGAGCTGTGGGCACTATTTTATTTCCTGATGCCAGGATTCTTATATTCACAAGAAATTTTTAATAAAAAATACCGTCATCCGATTGAAAAACGCGGTGATCAGCAGTTAAGACAAAAGCTGGTCAACCGCATTAAACCATTTATTTTACGTCGCTTGAAAACTGACGTAGCCAAAGAGTTGCCAGAAAAAACCACGATTGAAGTCAATATTGACATGAATGAGCAGCAATCCAAGCTATATGAGGCTGTTCGCGCCACGATGCAGGCAAATATTCAGAAAATTGTGGCAGAAAAAGGCTTTAAGCGTAGTCAAATCCAAATTTTAGATGCCTTGCTGAAGCTGCGTCAGGTCTGTTGTCATCCTAGCTTGCTGAAACTGGATTCAGTTAAAACCGGGCAGGCGTATTCTGCCAAACTTGAACAGTTGATGGATATGGTTGTTCCAATGGTGGAAGAGGGACGAAAAATTCTTATTTTCTCTCAGTTTACCTCAATGTTGGAACTGATTGAACAACAGCTCTATCACGCAGAAATTGGCTATGTGAAGCTGACTGGAAAGACCAAAAAGCGAGATGAAGTCATTACAGCATTTCAGTCTGGACAAGTGCCGGTATTTTTAATCAGTCTGAAAGCAGGAGGGGTCGGTCTGAATCTAACTGCCGCAGATACGGTCATTCACTATGATCCATGGTGGAACCCTGCTGCTGAAGATCAAGCTTCAGATCGTGCATGGCGGATTGGACAGGACAAGCCGGTATTTGTGTATAAGCTGATTACCAATAAAAGCATAGAAGAAAAAATTATTGCCTTGCAGCAGAATAAAGCAGAACTGGCACAGTCTATTCTAAGCACAGATCATGAGGGAGAAGCGAAACTGACGGAAAATGACGTGATGAACTTGTTTGAGAAATTTTAGTTTGGTTTCAGATTACCCTCATCATCTATAAGTATTTGAAAGTTAGATGTAATTTTTCAAAACCGCCAACCTTGGCAAGAGTCATCGACATAAAATATATTAAATTACATAATAGAAATTTCAATAAAACCTATATATAACAGCTACATAGGGTTTTTATTTTGTGTGGTGTAGTTTGAGGTAGGGAGGATGAACAAATCAGCTTTATGGAGTATCAGGGGCGTATCAAGCTCAATGGGATGAGCGCAGAAGCCTTTGAGATAGCTTCAAAATGAGGCTGTCTCGTGTCTAGGATACTGGGAGCAGTCCAGTCCTGATTAGTTAAATATTTAAAATGGCGGATTAAACATCGCATAAAGAACAGTTAACGCCGCGGCAATTATGTAAAACCGAGCTGCGTGCGCTATTTTTATTGGTACCGGGTCCTTCTACCAGAGGCCCTGCAAGTTGTTCTGCGCCAGAAGAGGGGCGCCATTTACTTTTCATATTGATTTTTTGATGAGCGGTGATCATCGGTTTAGCTAAAGTCTGCTGTTTGCAATAATTACATTCAATCGTATCGGTTGAGATACGGGCAATTGGAACACGTTGTTCAAAAATTCCCTCGCAATGCTCACAGCGGAAATCATATAACGGCATTTCTGTACTCCTATAGCACAAAGGGCTCAAATTAAAAAGACGGGTAGCCGAAGGCTTTAGGTTGGATGACTACCCGTTGTGAAGCTAAAACAACAATAAACTGTAAAACTAGCGTTTATGCCCCCAGAATTTGTCATCGTTCAGCGCACCTTGAGGCAGGATGTTCTGTTCGAAAATTGAAGTTGGCAGAGATACGGTACATGCACAGTTTGGAATATCCACGATACCGCCGATACGGCCTTCAACTGGTGCCGCAGTCAGTAACATATACGCCTGTGAGCCGGTAAAACCAAAATTCTCAAGGTATTTAATCGCTTTTAAACACGCCTGACGATAGGCCACAGTGGCATCCAGATAGTGGTTTACGCCATCTTCAACGCTGATGCCTTCAAAGGTCAGCCACTGGTCATAAGCCGGACGGACATTACTTGGCACAAAGATTGGAGAATCGATATTGTATTTTTCCATACCGCCCTTGATCAGATCGAAGCCCACACGGGTAACACCATCCATTTCGATCGCGCCACAGAAACCGATTTCACCATCTCCTTGAGAGAAGTGCAGATCGCCCATCGAGAAGCCAGCACCTTTCTGATAAACAGGGAAGTAAATACGGCTACCGGCTGCCAGGTCTTTAATGTCCGTATTTCCGCCATGTTCACGTGGTGGAACAGTGCGCGCAGCTTCTGCTGCCATACGGTCGAATTCAGCACCTGTTACGCCACGCAGAACAGCAGTACGCGGATCAGGCGGATTAGCCTGACCTTTAGGAACCAGTAAAGCTTCACGGCGATTCCATTCCTTTAGCAAATCATGCGATGGCAAAGTTCCCATCAAGCCAGGGTGTTTTAAGCCAGCAATACGCACGCCCGGAATATGACGTGAAGTCGCAAATAAGCCTTTTAAGTCTCAGATAGCTTTGTCAGCTTCAGGGAAATAGTCAGCCAGGAAGCCACCGCCATTTTCCTTGGCAAATACGCCAGAGAAACCGACATCTGAAATTGGCTGAATGTCGAGCAGGTCGATTACCAGCAAGTCACCTGGCTCAGCACCTTCTACATAGAAAGGTCCGGTTAATGGATGGGCACGGGTCAGGTCGACATTTTTGACATCAGAAATGTCATCGGTATCTTTAATCTGCGCATCCAGGAAATCCAGACTTTCAATCAGGATTTCTTCACCCGGTTTTACCGAAGTCAGAAATGGCAAATCCGGATGCCAGCGGTTATGTCCAATTTCCGCCTGTTCTGCCAGCGGAACCCCCGGTTTAATTTTAATATGTTGCATGGTTTATCCCCCTATGTTGAGGTCGAATAAAGCTAGTTTTTGATGTTATTGCCCGTGTCATCCATGATGAACAGCGGATCTTCGATCACGCTTTCAACAGGAACTGACTGAACCTGGATCGTTTTGCCGTCATAATCAATGATGATTTGACCGGCTTCTGGATTCTGAATAAAAAATCTGGCGAGTTGTGGCTCAACCAAAATCCGAAAGCGGCGACTCAAGCCTCGTGCACCGAAGCGAACATCGTGTCCGGTAGACAGAAACTGGGTGGCAGCGGGTGTAAGTTCAACCGTGCGGCTCTGCTTACAGAGTCGCTGATTCAGTTTCTCGATTTCCAGACTGACCAGTGTTGGCGCGAAATCAGCTTCTACCGCTTCATAATTCAGAATGCGTTCAATACGATTCAAAAATTCAGGATCAAATTTCTTGTACAAGGCGCGTTCGGTAATCTGGCTGTCATCCAGTTTGGCCAGTCGGGCCAGTTTCTGAATAGGCTTTGGAAGCTTGGCCAGCTGTCTTAAGCGTGCCTGAGCATCTTTGGCGCCGACGTTACTGGTCATAAAGATCATGCAGTTTTTGAAATCCAATACTTTAGTACCCGCGGTCAGCTTTAAGGTTCCGGTTTCCAGAACGTTGAGCAGACCCCGAATGACTTCGGTACTGGCTTTTTCAATTTCATCAAACAGCACAATACCTGGCTTGGAAAAACTGCCCTGAATATGGGCTTCATCAAACAGGGTATTGCCTTCTTTAGAGCCGACATAGCCTGGAGGGGCACCTGTCAGTGCTGCAGCATAATGTTCCTGTGCCAGTGTGTTCATGTCGATCCGGCAGAATGCATCTGGCTTGCCATGGATCGCCTCAGCAATCAGCCGAACCGTTTCGGTTTTCCCCACACCCGTCGGTCCTAGCATCAAGGTGACTGCCAGTGGCCGGGTAGGAGCATTAAAATCTGCCTTGACGGTTAAGAGCATGTTTTCAATTTCATCCAGTGCGGCACGCTGCCCAATGATATGACCACGGACATGCTGCATGACTTTTTCAGGATCAAAGCTAAAGCGAGAGGTACGCGCAATACGTTCTTTGCTCTGCATCTCATAGCGCTGTTTGGCCAGAGTTTCCTGATTGGCACTGATGCGGTCGCTGGCAAATGTCATATCGAATACCTCCTCTCAGACCAAACCTAAGATGCTTCTTTTTCCAAGCCTTCATGTGGCAGATTGCCGATTGGGCATTCTGCGACACCGATGGTAGAACGGGTAATTTTTTCCACGTTCTCTTGCGCTTTTTGAGCATCCAGAACCCAGGTCTTGTAGAAGTCGAATGGACAGTCCGCAACGCCTTTATCGCCGTCACCATTGTTATAGACACCGGTATAGCCGCGGTGCAGTAATTTAAATAAATGGTTTTGTGACTGGTCGTATTTACGTGCATCACGAATTTCATGCAGTGACAATTGCGCGTATTGGATGCCGTTTTCTTCCGTACCACATTCACCCAAGGTACGGCCGTCGAAGCCGACTACCGCAGAGTGACCGAAATAGGTGTAAACGCCGTCGAAACCGGTACAGTTGGCAACAGCAACATAAACGTTATTTGCCCATGCCATGCATTTCGCCATGTTGATCTGCTGATCTGCAGCCGGGTACATATAGCCTTGGCAACGCACCACCAGTTCAGCGCCTTTCATGGCACAGTCACGCCAGATTTCTGGATAGTTACCGTCATCACAGATGATCAGTGACATCTTGATACCCTTTGGTCCTTCAGTCACATAAGTAGTGTCACCTGGGCACCAGCCTTCAATCGGGCACCATGGGATAATCTTGCGGTATTTCTGAACGATTTCGCCCTTGTTATTAATCAGGATCAAAGTGTTATAAGGCACCTTGTTTGGATGTTCCTCATGTTGTTCACCGGTAATCGAGAACACGCCCCAGACGTTGGCTTCAATACAGGCTTGCGAGAAAATCGCGGTTTCATCGCCTGGAATGGTGGCAGCGGTTGCCATCATCTCGTCATGGTCGTACATAATGCCCATGGTGCTGTATTCGGGAAAAACAATCAGGTCCATACCCGGAATACCCTGTTTGATTCCTTTCAACATTTCAGCAATTTTTTTTGCGTTCTTAAGCACTTCCGCTTTGGTATGCAAACGAGGAATTTTGTAGTTTACAACTGCTACACCTACTGTATCTGGGCTGCTTGAGATATCACCGTGACGCATTCAAATTTCTCCAACTCTTTTATCGATTCAACTTTATGATTCAAGTGTCGCGTGAAATGCGTTACAGCAAAATACGTTGAATTGCGTATATGGAGGCGTAGACTGAAAAGAATTTTTAAATGTGAATAATCAAATAAAATATTAAAATCAGCTGCCGATTAATTAAGTGAAATAGAAATTAAAAATCCCCCGACGAATCGGGGGATGTAGAGAAAAATTACAGCCAAATTAAACCAGGAAGACTAAACAGACAGGTATTTACTGATGGTGGTCTCATCGACATTTTCACGGACATCTTCGTAGGCAAAGCGACCTTTGTCGATCACCAGGAAGCGATCTGCCATCGCCATGGTGAAACTCAGTACCTGCTCAGAAACCACAATGGTTAGATCACGCTGATCCCGAATTTCTTTCAGAGTTCTGGCAATGTCCTTGATGATAGAGGGCTGAATCCCTTCCGTCGGTTCATCTAGCAGCAGTACTTTAGGGTTGGTCGCCAGAGCACGGGCAATTGCTAATTGCTGTTGTTGCCCACCCGATAAGTTTCCGCCTTTACGTTTGCGCATATCCCAAAGTACAGGAAACAGCTCATACAGGTCATCCGGTACTTTGCCGTGCGCAGAAGCCGGTAAACCGGTCTGGATATTTTCCAGTACGGACATGGTGGAGAAAATCATCCGACCTTGCGGCACATAAGCCACACCATTTTCTACGCGCTGGTAAGGATCCAGTTTTTCCAGATTCTTGCCATCCAGCTTGATTTCACCTTTGCTATT
This sequence comes from Acinetobacter sp. YH12227, assembly GCF_013417785.1. Taxonomy (NCBI): domain Bacteria; kingdom Pseudomonadati; phylum Pseudomonadota; class Gammaproteobacteria; order Moraxellales; family Moraxellaceae; genus Acinetobacter; species Acinetobacter sp. YH12227. The sequence goes on from NZ_VPDH01000003.1 coordinate 81,175, forward strand.
TTTAATATCACCAATCAGGGTTTTGAACAGGGTGGTTTTACCCATGCCGTTACGGCCCATGATTGCCACAATTTCCTTCGGCTGGATCTTCAGTTCCAGGTCGTGAATCACCTGACTTTGTTTATATCCTGAACACAAAGCATTAATTTCTAATAATCCGCTCATAGTGGCCTCCTTAGTGTCCTAGATAAACTTCAATCACTTTTGGATCATTTTGCACATCGTCCATTTTGCCTGCTGCCAGAATTTTGCCCTGGTGCAGTACCGTGACTTTGTCCGCAATGGTTTTGACAAATTCCATGTCATGTTCAATCACCAGCACAGAACGTCCTTTGCTAATCTCCCGCAACAGTTGCGCCGTCTGCTCACGCTCTGACACACTCATCCCTGCGACAGGTTCATCCAGCATGAGCAGCTCAGGGTCTTGCATCAATAACATGCCAATTTCCAGCCACTGCTTCTGGCCATGAGAGAGCAGACCGGCGGAGGTATCCAGCAGGTCAGTCAGGAAAATCTTGCCAGCAACTTCACGAATACGCTCATCGACATCTTTGGTGCGTCTGAAGAACAGCGCACCAAAGACATTACGGCCACGCGGGAAGGACATTTCCAGGTTGTCATAGACCGACAGATTTTCATAAATATTCGGGTTCTGGAATTTACGCCCAACCCCTTTACGGACAATGTCGAACTCTTTCAGTTTAGTCAGTTCAATATCATTAAATTTGATCGTGCCTGAAGTTGCTTTGGTCTTGCCGCAGATCAGATCCAGCACTGTGGTTTTGCCGGCTCCATTGGGACCGATCACCACATGGACTTCGTTTTTATCCAGATAGAAGTTGAGATCACTGACTGCCTTGAAACCGTCGAAGGACACGGTGAGATCTTCAATGACCAGAACCGGTTTATTCATTTCTACGCCGACTTTATTCATTTCACGCCTCCTTCCACAATTGGATCGATCGTTTTATCCGGATCACTACTTGGCGGCGGCGAAGTGCTGTCGATCGGTTTCTTTTTCAGGAACAATGGACGAACATATTTTTCATATAAACCCGCTAAGCCATTCGGTAAGAACATGACCACACCGATGAACAATGCACCGAGGAAATATAACCATACTTCAGGAAAGGCTTCAGAGAAATAAGTTTTACCCAGATTCACCAGAACAGCACCATACACTGCCCCAATCAGTGACAGACGACCACCGACTGCAGCCAGAATGACCATTTCAATCGAAGGTACGATGCCGATAATCGTTGGTGACATGAAGCCGACTTGCAGGGTAAACATCGCACCACCAATAGATGACACCACAGCTGCGAAACAGAAAATGAAGACTTTGTACATGGCCACGTCATAGCCAGAAAAACGTACACGTTCTTCTTTGTCACGCATCGCAGAAAGCAGACGACCGAGTTTAGAACTGAGGACAAAACGGCTGATCATGATCACTGCAATGAGCAGCAGGGCATTGATGTAGTACAGGACATATTTGGCTTCATCGGTACGGATATCCCAGCCATGCAGGGTTTTCAGGTCTGTAATCCCGTTAATGCCGCCAGTGAAACCTTGTTGACCAATAATCAGAATGGTCAGGATCGCTACAATCGCTTGCATGATGATCGAGAAGTACACATCACCGACACGACGGGTAAACATCGCGAAACCGATGATGAAGGCAAGCAAGATTGGAATGATGATGATGGCAAACAAAGTAAACCCGAAGCTATGGAAAGGTTCCCAAAAGCCTGGCAAGCTGGTGATCTGGTTCCAGTCCATAAAGTCTGGAATTCCTGGCGTGGTTTGCGCTGCTGTAGATTGCATGTCTGAAGCTTCAAGTTTCAGGAACATGGCCATGCAGTAGCCGCCAATGCCAAAGAAAATCCCTTGACCTAAACTTAAGATACCACCGTGTCCCCAACACAGAACCAGGCCGATTGCGACAAAAGCAAAAGTCAGATATTTACCCATCAGATTCAGACGGAAAATATCCAGGAACATTGGCATGACCAGCAGGATCAGCACGGCAAGAATCACCAGACCAATCGCACCTTCTTTACCGCCTAAAAAGGCATTCATTAGATTTTTCATAATACCTCTCCTGAATCCCTATTTACGCACTTTGATTGAGAAGAGACCCTGAGGACGCAGCATCAGGATAATAATGACTGTAGCCAGTGTCAGGACTTTAGCGACAGAACCAGAAAGGAAGAATTCCAGAATAGATTGTGCTTGCGCGATACTGAATGCAGAGGCAACAGTGCCAAGCAAGCTTGCAGCGCCGCCGAAGACCACGACTAAGAATGTATCGACGATATACAGCGAACCGGCTGTAGGACCAGTAGAACCGATGGTTGTGAAGGCTGCACCCGCAATACCTGCAAGCCCACAACCCAAGGCAAAGGTTAAGCTGTCAACACGTTTGGTATTTATCCCGACAGCACCACTCATAAAGCGGTTCTGGTTGGTTGCACGAAGTTGTAAACCCCAGCGTGAACGGTAAATCAGAAAGTAGACAAATGCAGTGACACAGAGGGTAACGCCCACCAGGAACAGACCATTGATAGGAATATCGATGGCTTCCGTCGGTTGATAAGAACCCATTAACCAGTCAGGTAAAGTCGGGCTGACTTCCTTAGGTCCGAAAATAGAACGGAACAACTGCTGCATGATGAGGCTCAAGCCCCATGTTGCAAGAAGTGTATCGAGTGGCCGTTGATAGAGCCGGCTGATCATGAGTCGTTCCACCATGTAACCGATAATGCCTGCTGTGAGGAAGGCTGCAATGATTGCGATCAGGAAATAGTAGGGTAAGAGTTGAGGGAAAAAACTTTCAGTCAGTGTGGAAATGAAAAATGTCGTATATGCACCAATGGTCAGAAACTCACCATGTGCCATGTTAATTACGCCCATTTGCCCAAAGATAATTGCAAGGCCGAGCGCCATCAATAACAGCACACAGAACACAGAGAGACCATTAAAGCCTTGCATGGCAAATATTGCACCGAATTCTGCAAATGATAGATCCATCGCATCATCCTCCAAGCTTTAAAAAATTGTGTGGAATAAAAAGATCAGGAGAATGGCTTCCCCTGATCATGTGGCTGTTAACTCAGTAACCTTTAGGGAATGGGTTTGGTTTGATTAGACCTTTAGACTCGTAAACAACTTTGAACTGACCATTTGGTTGCACTTGACCAATACGTGATTTGCTCCATAAATGGTGGTTCGGGTCAATTTTTACATAGCCTTCAGGTGCAGTTTTCATTTCTAGGCCTTTAGATGCGGCAGTCACTTTCGCGACATCGAAGCTACCGGCTTTTTCAACTGCGGCTTTCCATAACCATGGACCAAGGTAGGCTGCTTGTGTTACGTCACCTACCACCGCTTTAGGGCCATATTTCGCTTTAAAGGCTTTTACGAATGCAGCATTATTGGGGTTATTCAGGCTTTGGAAATATTTCATTGAAGAGTAGAAGCCCTTCATGTTTTCGCCGCCAATCCCCAGCAATTCATCTTCAGTCACTGAAAGGGTAAGCAGTGTCTGTTTGTCGCCTGTTACGCCCGCAGCTTTCATTTGTTTGTAGAAGGATACGTTTGAACCGCCCACGACTGCTGCAAAGATGGCATCTGGTTTACGCAGTTTGGTTTTGTTGATGAGGGAACCGAATTGTGTATGGCCCAATGGATAGTATTCTTCGCCAACCACTTTACCTTTCAGTACTTTCTCGATGTGGGTACGGGCAATTTTCATGGTGGTACGCGGCCAGATGTAGTCAGAACCAATCAGATAGAAGGTTTTGGCTTTTTTCTCTTTTGCCAGCCAGTTCAGTGCTTCAAGTACCTGTTGAGTTGCTTCCTGACCGGTGTAGATCACGTTTTTAGATTGTTCTAAGCCTTCATAGAAGGTTGGGTAATAAAGTAGAGAGTTGTTGCGTTCAATAATCGGCAATACGGCTTTACGAGAGGCTGAAGTCCAGCAACCGAAAATTGCAGCAACACGGTCTTTTTCAGATAATTTACGTGCTTTTTCTGCAAAGGTTGGCCAGTCAGAAGCACCATCTTCCTGAATAATTTTGATCTGTCGACCAAGTACACCGCCCTTTTTATTGATCTGTTCAATGGCCAGACGTTCTGCCTGGATTGAACCGGTTTCAGAAATTGCCATAGTACCGGTTGCCGAATGTAGCTGACCCACATATACAAACTTGTCATCGACTTTAAGTTTCGTGGTATTGACCTTTGCCGTTGCAGGTACGCTGGCATTGGTTAGTGCGGGTGCCAGCAAGAATGGAACAGCAAGTAAACCTGCCAGTAATCCAGATGTCTTTACTTTTGATTTTAAGCTCATGTCGGGTTCTCCTATAGAATTAGATGTGCTGATGCGCTTAATCATAGGTTTGCGCTTGGTATGCAACTAAGCCTAAGGGGAGTTAAAAATTGAGCATATACGTCACTTTACGTATATAACCTTCAGTCGGATTATTTTTAGATACTGATAGGCTGGGCATAGTTATTGCATTGTAATAGCAGATATTTAGCTTTATTTGATCTGTATGGACCCAACAGCGAATACCAGTCAGGCACCGCAGCGCGTCATTCATACCCGACGTAAATACAATACCTGGGTGGTCGATGAAAGTATTGAGGATTACGCCCTGCGCTATGCGCCTAAATCCGTCCGGAAATGGTCGCTATGGACAGTGACCAATACGGCGCTTGCGGCTGTCAGTTTCCTGGCAATGGAGACACTTGGAGCAACCATGCTCTGGCAATACGGTTTCAGTAATGCTTTCTGGGCACTGGTGGTTGTGGCGATTATCATTTTCCTGACCAGCTGGCCGATTGGTTATTATGCTGCCCGTTATAATGTCGATATTGATTTACTGACCCGTGGTGCCGGATTTGGTTATATTGGCTCCTCCATTACCTCGGTCATCTATGCCAGTTTCACCTTTATCTTTCTCGCCTTTGAAGCTGCCATCATGGCGCTGGCATTGGAGCTAGGCTTAGGGATACCCCTGAGTATTGGCTATCTGATTTCAGCACTGGTGATTTTGCCATTGGTGGTCAAAGGTATTGGCTTCATCAATAAGGTGCAGGCCATCACTCAACCACTTTGGTTATTTCTGCTTTTATTACCATGGTGCTTTGTGTTGGTGAAGCAACCTGATTTGATCAGCAATCTTGCATTGATTGAGGGCGCAAAAAGTCAGAGCGCTGCCTTTAATCTGTCTTTTTTTGGTGCATCCTGCACGGTGCTCTTTGCCTTGATCACCCAGATCGGAGAACAGGCGGATTATCTGCGGTTTTTACCCGATAAAAAACATATTCAGCGTAAATGGAATTGGGCAGTCTTTTTAGGTGGACCAGCTTGGATTCTGGGCGGATTTATCAAGATATTCATGGGTATGCTACTTATGGCGCTGGCAATGCAGTATCTGGTTGCCGATTCCGAACTGAGTAATCCCAATTATCTGTACTGGATTGCCTATCAACAGGTGGTCAATCATCCCGGCATCGCTTTATTTCTGACTGTTCTATTTGTCTGCGTCGCTCAGATCAAGATTAATGTTACCAATGCCTATGCAGGGTCATTGGCTTGGTCGAACTTTTTTGCGCGTCTGACGCATAGCCATCCAGGGCGCGTAGTCTGGCTGGTATTCAATATCTTTATCGCTTTGCTGTTGATGGAACTTGGGGTAATCCATGCGGTGGAGCGTGTGCTTGGCTTATACAGTAATGTGGCCCTTGCTTGGATCGGTGCCATTGTTGCGGATCTGGTGATCTGTAAACCACTGGGACTGAGTCCAAAAGGAATTGAATTTCGACGGGCCTATTTATATGACATTAATCCGGTTGGAGTCGGTAGCCTGATCATTGCATCGGTCTTATCCATGCTGTGTTACTGGGGAGTTTTTGGAGAGATTGCCCGGTCCTTGGCCGGCTTTATCGCACTCGGTACGGCGGTGTTATGTGTACCGCTAATTGCCTGGTTTACCAAAGGTAAATACTACTTGGCACGTCAAGAAAAGCCTGAGCTGAAGTTGGTCGAAACCCAAACCTGTGTAGTCTGTGAGCATGATTATGAAACTGCAGACATGGCCAGTTGTCCAGCCTATAGCAGTCAGATCTGTTCTCTGTGCTGCACGCTTGAAGCACGTTGTCATGATCTGTGTAAGCCGCATGCACGCTGGTCTTCACAGCTAAGAGTTTTTGCAGCCTGGTTCCTGCCGAAATACTGGGTACAACATATTAATACCCGTTTAAGTCTGTATATCCTGCTGATTTTTGTCTTGGGCGTGGTGTTGGCAGTTAGTCTGAGCCTGATTTATTTACAGGAGTCTGCCAGCCTGGGTGCTTTGTCACAGCAGCAGGATGCGCTGACAATGTTGTTCGTCAAAATCTATGCCGTACTGTTTCTGCTACTGTGTGTAGCCGCCTGGTGGTTAGTGCTGAATGATGAAAGTCGACGTCAGGCACAGCTGGAAAGTAATACCCAGACTCAACTGCTGATGGATGAGATTGAAGCGCATAAAGTTACCGATCGCCAGTTGCAGGATGCCCGCATTCAGGCTGAAAAGGCCAATGAAGCCAAAAGCCGCTATGTGATTGGCATCAGTCATGAATTACGAACACCGTTGAACAGTATTCTCGGTTATAGCCAGCTACTGCAGAAACAGGAAAAACTGTCTGAACAGGGCGAATCTGCCCTGGGCGTGATTAGCCGGAGCGGTCAGCATCTGACTTCTCTAATTGATGGTCTGCTGGATTTGGCACGGATTGAAACTGGTAAGATTTCTTTGGAAAATTCCAATATCGACCTGCCAAAATTTCTTAAACAGATCGTGCATATATTCGAGCCACAGTTTGCCCAAAAGCAGCTGAAGTTTGATGTGGAGATCAGTAGCAAGATTCCACAGTATGTCCGTATTGATAAAAAACGTCTGGAACAGATACTGATTAATCTGTTGGGTAATGCTTTGAAATTTACCCTGGAGGGGGGAGTCAAATTTAAGGTCGATTACCGTTTTCAGACCGCTTATTTTGAAATTCAGGATACTGGTTGTGGGATTGCTGAGTCGGATGTTGAGCGGATCTTCCAGCCTTTTGAACGTGGTCGTAATGTGGTACAGGGCAGTTTTGCCGGCACGGGTTTAGGGCTGCCGATCGTGAAGCTTCTGGTTGATATTCTTGGTGGCGAGCTGACCTTGAGCAGCCAGTTAAAACAGGGTTCAGTATTTAAAATAAAACTGTATTTGCCTTCTAAATCCCTGATCCATCCGATCGCTGACGTTGCCTCTAATACTGTAACCGGTTATACCGGAGAACGCCGTAAAATACTGGTGGTTGATAATGAAGCGACCGACCGTGGCCTGGTTCTGAATTTTCTTAAACCCTTAGGTTTTATTTTAGAAGAGGCAGAATCAGGTTTAGCCTGTTTGCGTCAGGTTCCAGAATTTAATCCTGATCTGATTTTGATGGATTTGAGCATGCCTTTACTGGGCGGCTGGGAAACGGCGAAATTGCTGCGCCAGAATAAAATCACCAATGTACCGATTATTATTATTTCCGCAGATGCCAATGAGCGGATGATCAATCCGGAAACCGATGTTCTCAACGAAGACTTTTTAGTAAAGCCGGTCGATCTCAATTTATTATTGAACAAAATTGGTGATAAATTGGGCTTAAGCTGGCTGCATCAGCATGAGCAAAATCCAGAACAAGAACAAGCTGCTGATCAGGAAGCCCAGATCCCCACGGTGGTGGTTGAAAGCAAAAATGAAGTGCACCCATCCATTCCATTGTTGAACGTGGCAGAGGCGGTCCTTCAGCTGGAACAGCATTTAAGTATTGGTTTTATCCGGGGGGCAAAAGATGTACTGCATGAATGTGGCCAGCACTTTGAACAATATAACGATATATGGCATCAGATTGAGCAGGATTTAAAACAATTTGATTTTAAAAGAGCAATTCAGCGACTTCATGAGCATGCAGATGTGCTGAAGTAGGGGTAAGGTGGACATGTTGGAAAGTATTTTGATTGTGGATGATATACCTGAAAATCTAAGTCTATTGCATGAGAGCCTGGATCAGGCTGGCTATCAGGTACTTGTGGCGACCAATGGATTTGATGCAATTGAGATTGCGCATCGCATTCAACCCGACATGATCCTGCTCGATGGCAGTATGCCGGAAATGGATGGCTTCGAAACCTGCACTCAGCTTAAAGCCAGTCCAGTGACTGAACATATTCCAGTAATCTTTATGACCGGGCTGACAGAAACCGAACATATCCTCAAAGGCTTTCAGGTCGGTGGGGTAGACTATGTCACAAAGCCTTTAAATATTGATGAAGTTCGGGCACGAGTAAAAACCCATTTGTTACAGGCTCGTTTAATGCATCAGCAGCGACAAATGCTGGATGCTACAGGTAGTGCGATTTTATCGCTGAATCTGGAAGGTGAAATTATCTGGCAGACCCCAATCGTCAGTGAATTACTGAAAAATCATCAGGTGGATGTACAGCATTTTCAGTCCAGTTTGAATAAGTGGCTACAGGACTTGCTCAAGCAGCCAGATCAAGCACATTTACTGCATGGTCAGTATGGTCATGGACATCAGGAGTTACAGCTTAACCTGCTTACCAAACTGTATGCAGGGCATATCTCTAAACATGTCTTGGTACAGTTGAAAGAGCAGACCCAAATGCCGAGCGCAGAGGAAATCGCGCAGGCCTGTCCAAACCTGACGCCGCGTGAAGCAGAAGTGATGCATTGGGTCACGATGGGGAAGACCAACCGGGATATTGCCGAGATCTTACAGCTCAGCCCACGTACAGTGAACAAACATCTTGAGCATGTCTTTGAAAAGCTCTATGTGGAAACGCGGACAGCTGCGGTATTGCATGTCATGTCAGCCTATCAAAATCAGGCAGTGGCTTAGTTTTCCCTTAGTAGAGGAATCCTAGGAGGATCTGCGACCTCTCCCCAACCCTCTCTGACTTGGAAGTGTCTGGTCTATGATGCACATCCACATCTGATGTGTGCTGAAAAAACAGGAGGTTTTAACTTGGTAAACTAAACACACTCATCAGGAGTTTACCATGAGCAAGAAACACAAGACTTACACCACAGAATTTAAAGCTGAAGCCATCAAATTAATTGAAGCCAATCAAGGCAATGTCTCGGAAACAGCCAGACAACTTAGCATTTCAATGCAAACTCTTTCAAATTGGAATACCAAAGCAAAGGCTGGAACTTTAGCAGGTACAAAACAGTATTCACCTGATCTAAACGCTCTACTCGAAGAAAATAAAAAACTCAAACAACAGCTCAAAATAGCTGAAATGGAACGTGAATTTTTAAAAAAGGCAGCAGCGTACTTTGCCAAAGAAAGTCAGTAAGGTACGCCTATATGAAACAAAAAAGATATTCTTTTCCAATTACCTTAATGGCTCGATTACTTCATGTTTCAGTTTCATGTTTTTATGATTGGCTCAAGAGAGGCGTGAGCAAAAGAACGATTCAACGAAATCAACAGACGATATTGGTGAAAATAGCCCATGAGGAGACCAGGCAGAGCTATGGTTATATTCGATTAACCAAATACTTACAAGCTCAGGGTATAAAAATGAGTATGTACGCTGTACGTCAGATAAAAGCGCTGAACCACCTGTATTGTAAGCGACACAAGCGTTTTAAAAGGACTACGAATAGTGACCATAATCGAGCGATCTATGAAAACCTGCTGG
>NZ_VPDH01000041.1:0-33882 GCF_013417785.1 Acinetobacter sp. YH12227
ATTTGAACAATCTAAAATATTTGTATTACCTGAAAAAAGGCAAAGGCAATGTCCGCGAGTAGTGAAAATTAAAGCACAAAAATATCCAAGAAAATGCCAGTCAATTTCTTAACTGACTGGCATTAACTCGGATGAGTGCTTTTTTATTTAAGATTTTTTTGATTGAAATATGAAAGGCCGCCAGTAATCATCGCACCAAGTGTCGCAAGTAACATATCTTTATGTGCATCCCAGATATCACCTTGTTGACCATTATAGTTTTCAGCTTCTTCTGGAGATAAACCAATCGCAATAAGCCATTCAATCCATTCGTAAAAAAGACTGGTTGCCATAACAAATTGGATAACGAGTAGAAATAAAACTTTTGCTGACAGGGTAGGTAGCCAGACTTGGAACAACCGATAAAAGAAAGGGTAAAGAAAAATGCCATAAGCTAAATGCACGAGGCGATCATACATGTTACGTGACCAGTCCATCGTTTGATCAAGATTGAAACCCAATAAAGATTCAGTCCAGTCGCTATAAGGTACATAAGAATATAGATAGTGTGCACCTATAATATGAATCAGCAAAAATCCGATATAAAGCCAAAAGCTGATTAAATTCAAACCAATTTTATATAAGCACGTGATCAGTACAATGAGCATGAGCACTGTACCGATTTGATGCAATAAATAGGCTTCCATTTCAAGCGGCTGAATACTGGCAAGAGCAACTGCGAATAAAAGTAATAAAAGAGGCAGAATATGTGGTGTGGTCAGTCTATGAATAATCATGGTTAATATTTTTAAAATTAAAAGATGTGAAACATGCAAAATTTGAATGGGAGTATAGCGTTAATTTTGCAAAGAAGTTGAGGGCAAAACCATGCTAAATGGTTAAAAAAATTCTATGTTTGTAGCTCATTTCGAAGTTGGAAATACATATTCAGCGATCTTATCTGTTGAATCCGTTAAACTAGATGAATTTCCAAATGATAGAATTTTAGGATTTGCAAATGGCTGTAATCGAAGCATTTGAAGCGAAACAAAACTGTTATTTTAATTATGATTTTGAAGAACTGTATTTAGAAGATGATTTTCCTGAAGAACTTTCTGTGTCATTACGTGGAATGCTTTTTCGCCATGAAATTAAATATCCAGACGTGACCTATTATATCTATTTCAGTGATGTGTTAACCGGTTGTGAATTACAGCGCATGAAAGATGATTGGGCAAAATATTGTCCTTTATCTGAATAATTTGGCGCAATAAAAAACGAGGCATTAAGCCTCGTTTTTTATCTATCTAAAATTAGATTTTAGACGTTAGATCTTAGCAATTAAATCTTTCACTTGAGCAGCTTGAGTTGAAGCGTTACCTGTATATGTTGCAGGTGTCATTTCAGCAAGACGTGCACGGTCAGCAGCTGGAACAGCTTCTAACTCGTTACCGTTTACGAAATCAACCATCATGTCGCGAGTCATTGCTTGACCACGAGTAAGCGCTTTAAGTTTTTCGTATGGTTTTTCAACTGCATAACGACGCATTACAGTTTGAATTGGTTCAGCAAGAACTTCTTGAGCATGGTCAAGGTCTTCAAGAATACGTTGAGCATTCAATTCAAGTTTGCCAATACCTTTAGAGCAAGCTTCAAATGCAATCAAACTTTGTGCAAAACCAACACCCATGTTACGAAGCACAGTTGAGTCAGTTAAGTCACGCTGCCAACGAGATACAGGAAGTTTTTCACCAAGGTGAGCCAATACCGCATTCGCAATACCCAAGTTACCTTCAGAGTTTTCGAAGTCAATTGGGTTAACTTTATGTGGCATTGTTGAAGAACCAACTTCGCCTTCTTTCAAACGTTGTTTGAAGAAACCAAGTGAGATGTATCCCCAAACGTCACGGTTAAAGTCGATCAAAATCGTATTGAAACGACGTAGTGCATCAAAAAGTTCCGCCATGTAGTCATGCGGTTCAATCTGAGTCGTGTACGGGTTGAAGGTTAAACCTAAAGACTCTACAAAAGCTTGAGAATGAGCAGGCCAGTTAATTTCAGGGTAAGCAGAGTAATGAGCGTTGTAGTTACCTACAGCACCGTTAATTTTACCTAGAAGTTCAACTTGTTTGAATTGCTTGATTTGACGCGCTAAACGGTAAGCTACGTTCGCCATTTCTTTACCCAAAGTTGTTGGGCTAGCAGTTTGACCGTGTGTACGTGACAACATTGGTTGTTCAGCATGTGTTTCAGCTAAAGCCACAATTGAATCGATGATTTGTTGCATAGCGGCAACTAAAACTTCACGGCCATTTTTAAGCATTAAAGCATGAGACAAGTTGTTGATGTCTTCAGAAGTACATGCAAAGTGAATGAATTCACCTGCATTTTTAAGTTCATCAATGTGAGCAATTTGCTCTTTTAAGAAGTACTCAACCGCTTTAACGTCATGGTTCGTTGTACGTTCAATTTCTTTAATGCGGTTTGCATTTTCTTCAGAGAAGTTCGCAACAATTGCATCAAGTGCTGCATTTGTTTCAGCACTGAATGCTGGAACTTCTGTGATTTCTGGACGGTTCGCAAGCGCTTGTAACCAACGCACTTCAACAGTCACACGAGCATGGATTAAACCAAACTCAGAGAGGAAAGGACGTAGAGCATCACATTTGCTAGCGTAGCGTCCATCTAATGGAGAAAGTGCGGTTAAAGCGTTCATAGCGATTCCTTAAACATTGGAATTAAACGTAAAACAAAGTTCATCACAGCCATCAGTTAAACCACCTGATACTGTAAACGAGCGAGATCTTGAATATCTTGGAGCAGCTTACGCTTGCTGAAAATCATACCCCACGAGCTACCGCCGAGCTGACGCCACAAGTGAGCCATTTGTAAGCCTGTGAATAATGTCGCGCGAATGCGGTTGGTATGTGCTGTATCTTTAAATGCTTCAGCGTTGCCTCGAACCATAATGCGAGGATTGATCGAACCCGCAGTTTCAATATAAGTTTGAGCAAGGTTGGCAATGATACTTGGATGTAAATAATTATTATCGAAAAAGGAGAGCTGTCTAAGAATTTTTTGTTGGGATTGTTCAATAATTTCAACGAACTTCGGATTGCTATACACTTTCTTTTCTAATTGCAATAAAGTCATTGCATAGGTCATTGGAAGTTTAGTATTTGCAAGTTTAGGCAATCTAGATTTTGGGGAAGTGTTAAATGGCTGGGTAATGCTGCTTTCTAAAGTTTTTAAACCGAGAGAAATATCCGCCAATTTATCAAAAAAATCGAGCGTTTGATTGGATTGATTGGATTTAGGACGGATATTCAAACTGGCTTTGATGAGATGTTCAAAATAAAAATTACCGCTTTCACCAATACTTTGCGTACCCGTCAACGCGGTCATATGGGTTAGCTGTGTTGCTTGAAAAACAGCAGCTAACGCCAATGCACGATTTTGGCGAGTATTCAGAGTTTGAGGCTGTTGAAACGGTAACTCTGTCATCCGAAACAATCCTTATGAAATAAAATCCGGTTTAGGGGCATTGGTATGATGAATCACACCACCACCTAAACAAACTTCACCAGTGTAGAACACCACACTTTGACCCGGTGTCACGGCACGTTGTGGTTCATCGAACTCGACACGTACACCGTTTGGTGCAGCAGGGTCTTTAAATAATGTACATTGTTGGTCAGGTTGGCGATAACGTGTTTTAGCCGTACAGCGAAAACCTGTTTCAGGTATTTCTTGTTCGCCTGCAACCCAATCAATCGCTTCAGACCATAAAATAGTACTTTGCATGAGTGGGTGCTCATGACCTTGGCCAATCACTAAGCGATTACCCTCAATGTCTTTGTGAAGCACAAACCAAGCACCTTCTTCAGCACCTTTGAGTCCTCCAAGACCTATACCGCCGCGTTGGCCGAGCGTATAGTACATTAAGCCGTGATGATCACCAACCTCTTTACCGGTATCTAATACGATTTTTCCGGGTTGCGCAGGTAAATATTGCTTCAGGAAGTCATTAAAGCGACGTTCACCAATAAAGCAGATACCTGTGGAGTCTTTTTTCTTCGCAGTCGCTAAACCTAATTCTTCAGCAATTTTGCGAACTTGTGGTTTTTCAATTTCACCAACAGGGAACAAAGTCTTATTAATTTCGCGGCCATGCACTGCATGTAAGAAATAAGTTTGATCTTTATTTTGGTCTACGCCACGTAGCAGCGGTGCATATTCTTCACCACGTGAATTTTTAAGTGTTTCACCACGACGGCAGTAGTGACCTGTTGCAATAAAGTCTGCACCTAAGTTTACAGCATGGTCTAAAAATGCACGGAATTTAATTTCTTTATTGCATAAAATATCTGGGTTAGGGGTACGACCTGCCGCATATTCTTGTAGGAAGTGTTCAAATACGCGATCCCAATATTCCATGGCGAAATTGGCAGTATGTAGTTTGATTCCAATTTTGTCGCATACGGCTTGTGCATCGGCAAGGTCTTCCATTGCCGTACAGTATTCCGTGCCGTCATCTTCTTCCCAGTTTTTCATGAAAAGACCTTCAACTTGATAGCCTTGTTGAAGAAGAAGTGCTGCAGACACAGAGGAATCTACACCACCAGACATACCGACGATGACACGTTGTTGCATAGGATTAAGCATCCAAATTTGAAATTAAGGGAGAATTTTGGTGCTCGTAAATGAGCGATAAAGGATATTTTTGACCTGAAAGGGCATCTTGCACAGCTTTAATCACCAATGGACTGCGTGCACGTGCTGACTCAATCAGTTCATCTAAAGTCATCCAAACAGCACCAACAATGCCCGTATCTAACTGAGCATCGACATGGTGTTGAATATCTTTAGCTAAAAAGCAATAGCGGTAATAGGTACGATCAGGGAACATTGGTGGGGTATACGTATACATGCCCAAAAGGTGGGTGATCTCTACATCGTGACCTGTTTCTTCCATGGTTTCGCGAATGGCGGCTTCAATCAGCGTTTCGCCACACTCGACATGACCTGCAGGTTGGTTAAATACAGTGTGCGTAACACCTTCTGTATGTTCTTCAACAAAGAGGAATTTTCCGTCTTTTTCAACGACTGTCGCAACAGTGACGTGAGCAGTCCAAGCGGTCATAGAAAAGCACCATGGGTTAAAAACGCTATTCTACAAAATTTAGGGGGCGGTGGCTATGTTGATTTTTTCAAATAACCTTTACGGAGTTTTAATTGAATTAACATTACAGCCTATCTAAGGGATAACTTTAAACGCTGTAATGTTAATAGTTAAAATTTTTTACTCAATGAACGGAATTTTGCTATCACGAGGTAAATCAGGGAACAGGGTATAGATCATATCTGGATTCTTTTGCAGACCTACACCATCAATATATTTCCATTCTTTGCTATCAATAGGGCGTACTGCAAGCATAAAGGAAAGATCTCCCGTCATTTTACGGCCATTCATAGAAATTGTGATTTGCTTGGGTACGGCACAAAACTCATTTTTGCCAATGATATAACTTTGTTTTGGAGGATAAGTGTCAACTTTAGTCACTTGTATTTTATTTTGCTTAAATGAATTTGCAGCAAGTTCTAATATGGCGTTATATTTTTCTGTACCACCAGCAAAATTAATCAGAGATGAATCTGTTTTTTCTGCGATTAATGCATAATTACCTGTATTGAAGGCTGAACCAATTTCTTTAATCTCTTTGGCAATGAATTTTTCATAGTCATCTTTACACTGCGGTGAATTTGCAAAAGCAGTTGTAGAACTTAAAATGATGCCAGTGAAAAGTATTTTGCTAAATAATAGAGTATAAGTTTTAACCAACATTAAATTGTTACTCTGTGTTTGAATTAGTCTATTAATAAAACGATGCAATAAAAAAGTGTAAAAAATAAAGCTGTCGATTATTCACTTTGATCAAGATAATTATTCGCCACTTTCACATAATGACGTGCCGAATAAGGCAAAAATTCTTTTTCTTTATCTGTTAAAGGGCGAACTTTTTGTACAGGGCTACCCACATATAAATAACCACTTTCCAGGCGCTTACGCGGCGGAACAAGTGAACCTGCACCAATCATCACATCATCTTCAACGATCACATCATCTAAGATAATCGTGCTAATACCTACAAGCACACGGTTGCCAATAGTACAGCCATGTAGTTTGACATGATGACCAATCGTCACATCTTCACCAATAATCAGTGGTGAACCTTCAGGTTTATCCGCTTTTTTGTGACTCACATGCAACATGGCATGATCTTGCACATTGGAGTTACGTCCAATTTTAATATGATTAACATCGCCACGAATCACAGCAAATGGCCAAACCGAAACATTTTCCGCAAGCGTTACTTCACCAATCACCACAGACATTTCATCAACGTAGCAAGTTGCGTCAATTTTAGGGTGATGTTCAAGATAAGGGCGGATGTTTTTAGCCATAAGACGTCATCATTCAATATTTATATTGAAGGAGTATAAATGAAAAAAGCACCCATACCGAAATATGGATGCCTTCACTTTAGTCTTAAATTTTAAATGTGTTTAAAACTTAGAATAAGTTGCTAAAAAACTGTTTGATGTGATCAATCATTTTGGCAAAGAAGCCTGCTTCTTCAACATTTTGTAAAGCTACAAGTGGTTTTTCAGCAATCACTTTGCCGTTGAGTGTCGCAACGTATTTACCCACAACCTGACCTTGTTTTAAAGGCGCAGTTAATTTTGGTTGAACAACCAATTGAGTTTTAATCGCGTTTGCTTCGCCTTTAGGCATGGTCACGTTAAAGTTTTCAGCAAGACCAATTTGAACTTCATTGTCTTTACCGTACCAAACTTTTGCTTTAGCCAAAACTTGTTTAGCAGGTTGAACTTTTACAGTTTCAAAATTTGCATAACCCCAAGCTAAAATTTCACGTGTTTGAGACGCACGTTCATTCATGCTCGGCGCACCGAAGATCACAGAGATCAAACGAAGTGGACCACGTTTAGCAGACGTTGTTAAGCAATAGCCCGCTTCATCGGTATGACCAGTTTTTAAACCATCTACACTTGGGTCGGTATAAAGTAGGGCATTACGGTTGCCTTGTTTAATTCCGTTAAACGTAAATTCTTTTTCTGAGTAGATTGGATAATATTTTGAACTGTCATGGATGATGTGCTGTGCAAGAACAGCCATATCTTTAGCAGTAGAGAGATGACCTTCAGCAGGCATACCTGTTGCATTAATGAATTGAGTATTCACCATGCCGATACGTTTTGCCTCTTGGTTCATCATGTGGGCAAAAGTACCCTCATTGCCAGCAATATGTTCAGCCATTGCTTTAGAAGCGTCGTTACCTGACTGAATAATAATGCCACGCAACATTTCTAATGCAGTTGCTGTGCCATTTAAAGGTACATACATACAAGACTCAGAGCTGCTACCGCGGCACCAAGCAGACTCATTCATACGTACTTTTTCATCTTCAGTCAGTTCACCACTCAATAACTTTTGTTCAATGATGTAACTTGTCATCATTTTTGTCATTGAAGCAGGAGCTAATTTTTCGTTTTCATTTTTAGAAGCAAGGATTTGCCCTGTTTCATAGTCCATCAGCACATAAGATTTATTATTCAATTCTGGAGGTGCAGATAAGACGGTTGCCGCAAATGAGAAGCTAGGTGCTAATAGCAATGCAGCAAGGGCAGTTTTTCGGGTCATTCTGGGTGGTTCCAATAACTTAGGTATAAGCACAAAGAGCCTAGCATTTTAGGACAAAGCTAGGCTGACTTCTATGGGGTGTTAGAGCTTATTTTAAAAGTATTGTAACCAATTGGTATTATTTACTGTAAGCGGTAAGTTCTTTGCAAATTTCGCCGTTTTTCTTGTCGCCAGCTTTTTTCGCATCGGACTTGGCTTCCTTTAAAGCTTCTTTAAAACTTTTCTGTTTACTCAGTTGTTCTAAAGCTGTAACAGCGTTCTTTTCTTTTGGCATATATTCTTTGGCTAATTTTGCATAACCGGCATTAAATTTGTTTTGATCTTTCTCATCGACTAATTTTGGACAAACTTCAGAAAGAACATAAATCGCAGCAAGTTCTTGATTTGTAACTGCTGGGGTTGGTGTTACTTCAATTTTTTCATCTGCTGCATGAGCGCTCATTGCTGTAAAAGCAAAAGCAGAAAGACTAAGGGCACAAAGAGATTGAATAAAAGTATGTTTCATTAAAATAACCTGAAATCTTAAAAGCGATAAAAATAATAGACTTAGCTTAATCTTAAATTGATTATGAATCAGTAGAAAATTGTATTGAAGCTGTTGAGAAAGTGGTGAATTGTGAAAGAAAAAAGGATGAAGTGTTTGCTTCATCCTTTTATAGCAACATCATTACACTTAATTTATAAATTATAGGTAAATGAAATGTTTGATCAAAGCTGAATTAAGCTTCGTAATTTAAAACATCGTCACATACTGACTTTTGTTCACTTTTATCCGTTTCTTTTGCAGCTTGACGCGCTTCTTCAAGTACTGATTTGTATTCTGAATCTGCTTGTAATTTAGCTAAAGTCATTGACTTATCAGAATAATCAGCAAGATAAGATTGGGTTAATGTAGTGATGTTTGCATCAAATTTAGCATTTTTACCAATCAATGCAGGACAAACTTCTGCCATGACTTGAGCCGATGCAATATCTTCTTTCACGATGGTATTTGCTTCATCTTGAGTAAAGCCATCGTCAGCAATGACTGCTTGAGATAACAATGCAGCCAAACCTAAACCCAAGATGCCCCGTAATGCAATCGTTTTAATCATTTGTATTCACATATTTATGCTGGATGTTAAAAAGTAAATATATATAATTATTCATATATTTCAATAAAATGTTCTTGCGAGTCATTTTAAAACAGTAACGGAATTTGTCAGTGAATATATTAATTGCCAACGATGATGGCGTTTTTGCTCCCGGTATCCAAGCACTTGCACACGCATTGCGTCCTTTGGGTCGTGTTGTGATTGTTGCACCTGAAAGTGAACGTAGTGGTTTTTCAAGTGCCTTAACACTTGATCGTCCTTTACGACCTGTCGAAATTGCTCCAGATATGTGGGCTGTCAATGGTACACCTGCTGACTGTGTCTATTTATCCATGAATGGTTTATTCGACTTTGAATTCGATCTCGTCGTTAGTGGTATTAATAGTGGTGCAAATTTAGGTGACGATGTTCTGTACTCAGGTACAGTAGGTGCTGCATTTGAAGGGCGTTTGATGAAACAACCTGCTATAGCAGTGTCATTTGCCGGGCCGAATGTACGCAGCTATAACAATCCTCAAGATTATGCTGTTGCTGCGAAATGGGTGCATGACTTTATTGCAGGTGGATTGGTGAATTTACCGCCACGACATATTTTCAATGTCAATATTCCTGACGTGGCTGAATTGAAAGGCACTAAAGTGACTTATCAAGGTCGCCGTTTACAGTCTAAGCCAATTACTAGTCATGTTGACCCTCGAGGTCGCCAAGTTTATTGGATTGGTTTAGCAGGAGAGGCAGTTGCAGAGCCGAAAAAAGGTCTAACTGATATTGAGTCAGACTTTTTTGCAGTCGCAAATGGCTATGTCAGTGTAACCCCTATACAAATGGACGCTACAAACTACGAGATTTTGAATAACTTGCATGCAGAGTTTTCTAAATTGTAAGTATTAATGTTATAACTTTGTGAAATTGGCAAAGCCGTCACTATTTTGCTACGGTTTTTTGCTAATCTTAGCCCATTCATAATGACTATATTATTTCGAATTATTAGTGAGGAAGATGATGTCCCTGGTGTCACAAGATCGCGTTATTGCCGCTCCTGCAGCATTGTTTAAGACGATTGTTTTATCTGCTGCTGTTGTTACGACTGTTGTTATGACAGGTTGTGCGTCAAAGCCACAAATTAATAATGCGACCCGTTATGCGACAGCGCCAGATTATTATACTGTCCGCTCGGGTGATACCTTAAGTGGCATTGCAGCACGTTATGGTCTGAGCTATATCTCTATTGCTGAAATGAATGACATTGCGCAGCCTTATCGTATCTATGTTGGACAATCAATTCGCCTTAAAAATGGTGGTGCACGTCGGACGACCTCGACACAGGCGATGACACAAGCTGCACCTATTCAGCGACAAACGATTGCTTTACCAACACAAAATGCACCTGTTGTTCCTGCAAAAACGACACCACCAACTGTGACACGTACACCAGTACCAACGCCTGCTGTTACTTCATCAAGTTTACGTTGGGTAAGTCCAGTTGCACGACCTACTGTGCTCCAAGGCTACAATTTAGCTTCAAATGTGAAGGGAACACGTTATGCTGGTAATGTGGGGGATGCTATTTTTGCGGCGGCAGATGGTCAAGTGGTTTATGCCGCTGATGGTTTGAAAGAATACGGTAATCTAATTTTAGTAAAACACATTAATGGCTATATTACGGCTTATGCTCATAACAGTAAAATGAACGTGAAAAGTGGAGAAACTGTTAAAGCCGGACAACAAATTGGTGAAATGGGATCTTCAGGTACAAACCGTACTATGCTTGAGTTTCAAGTTCGTTTAGACGGTAAACCAATTAATCCGACTAGTGTTTTACCAAATAATTAAATAACTAATGCAAAAGCAAAATATCCCCGTATAATACAATGAGTTGCTTTTATCAAAAGATGAAGCTTCTCATAAGTTTATGAGGGAAATTTATGTTAGATCAACTTCGAGCAATGGGAGTCTTTGCTTGCGTTGTAGAAAAAAATTCGTTTAGCGGCGCAGCTCGTGAGTTGGGAATTACCACGAGTGCCGTGAGCCAGCAAATCAGATCCTTAGAACATGACATGGAAGTTGTACTTTTACATCGCTCCACTCGAAAGTTAAGTTTGACTGAAGCTGGACAAGCATTTTTTCACAGCTGCCAAGAAATGCTATCAGCCGCAGAGCGCGGTAAAATTCGCATCAATGAATTACGTGATGACTTAGTTGGAGAGCTTCGAATTGCTTCAACTCCTGAGTTATGCGCTAATCATGTGATTCCAGCGTTATCACATTGGATGTCTGCACACCGTAGCTTATCTGTACATTTGGAAGCGGATAATCAATATATTGACTTGATCGACGGTCGTATTGATATTGCACTGCGTATGAGCCCGAAAATTGAGGATCAGAATCTTCAAGTCGTACCACTTGCACATGTTGAGCAAGTTTTAGTTGCTGCGCCGAGTTATATTAATCAGACGTCACTCATCTCTCGTCCAGAAGACTTACAAAATCATGATTTACTGCATATAAACTTGGTTAAAAATTATCAGCAGTTTAGTTTTGAGCATGTGTCTACACATGAGCGCACGCATATAGAAGTTAATTCACGATTTACAACCAATAATGTGCTTGCTGCAAAATCTATGTGCTTACAGGGCCATGGTGTAGCGCGAATTTTGTATTTAGATATTCAAAAAGATTTATTAAATGGATCTTTGGTCGAAGTTTTACCTGAATGGCGTTTACCATCTTTTACCTTATATGCAGTGATGTGTAAGCGTGATCAACAACCGACTAAAATCCACCGTTGCTTAGATGCTTTAAAACAGTATTTCAGTCAATTACCTGGCGGACGTGTATACCAAGACGCATCATAATTAGCCTATGTCTTATATTGAATAACAATAAAAAAAGCCGCTAGAAGCGGCTTTTTTATGCGTGGATAATTAAGCTAGAAAGCTTTTTACCATTTTCACAATGCGTTCGATCAATTTATCTGCTTCAGCTTGTGTAATATTCAGCGTAGGCAATAAACGAATCACAGAACCTGCAGTTACGTTGATAATTAATTTGTGTTCATCACGTGCAATGGCAACAAGTTCGCCACAAGCTTTTGGTAATTCAATACCAACCATTAAGCCAAAACCACGAACAGTCACGTTTTGCTCCGCAAGTTGCTCTGTGAATTGCTCAACAAGATACGCGCCCATATTTGCAGCATTTTCAACAAGGTTTTCCTTTTGAATGGTATCAATCACGGTATAAACCACACGTGAACCTAATGCTGTACCGCTATAAGTTGAACCGTGGTTACCCGCTGTTAAAACGCCAACACCACGACCTTGAGTCATGACTGCGCCGATAGGGAAGCCATTACCCAGGCCTTTAGCTGTAGTTAGCACGTCAGGAACAATATTGGTGTGTTGATATGCAAAGTATTTACCTGTACGACCATTACCTGTTTGCACTTCGTCAAGCATCATTAACCAGTTGTGCTGATTACAGATACGACGAATTTCTTCGAGGTAGCTAAAACCTTGGGGAGCAGTATTTACACCACCTTCGCCTTGGATCGGCTCAATCAAAATCGCTACGATGTCAGGGTGGTGAATCGCCGCTTCTTCAATCGCTTCAATATCACCGAAAGGTACACGAATAAAACCTTCAACTAATGGGCCAAAGCCTTCTTGAACTTTTTTGTTACCTGTCGCAGAAAGTGTTGCCATGGTACGACCATGGAAAGAATGGTCAGCAACAATAATTTTAGGGCTTGCAACACCTTGCATATGACCAAATTTACGTGCAATTTTGATTGCACCTTCATTTGATTCTGCACCACTGTTTGAGAAGAACACTTCTTCCATACCAGCAACTTCAGCCAACTTTTGTGCAGCAGCTGTTTGCCAAGGCACTTCAAACAAGTTACTAGTGTGAATCAATGTTGCAGCTTGTTCAGCAATCGCCGCTGTAACAGCAGGATGTGAGTGACCTAAACCACATACAGCAATCCCTGTAAGTGCATCTAAGTATTCTGTGCCATCTGCTGTATACAGGTGAGCACCTTGACCTCGGACAAAGCTGATCGGTTGGCGGCCAAATACCGGCATCAAATGTGATGGTTGATCAGTTTGTACAGGGGCAAGGGTAATGTTATTCATGACTAACTCTATCTGTCAGGTGATTGAAATAATATAGAGGAGACGCCATATTAAATATGAGCATCAAGGGGTCTATATAAGCAAAATATGCTCCGAATGAAAAGCTGAAATGTAAATAAAACATGAAATATTGCTTTAGTCATATTGTTTTACTCAGTTTTGGGTATAATGCGAAGCAGATTTATTGAGGATATATCAATGACTGAACAAGCACGCGATACAGAAGCGTTAATTCGTGACCAAATTGCAAAACATGCAGTTCTACTTTACATGAAAGGTACTCCACAATTTCCACAATGTGGTTTCTCTGCACGTGCAGTAGAAGCACTCAGTCAAATTGGTCGTCCGTTTGCTTATGTAAATATTCTTGAAAATCAAGATATTCGCGCAACTCTCCCGCAAATTGCAAACTGGCCGACTTTCCCGCAATTATGGATCAACGGTGAGTTGATTGGCGGTAGCGACATTATGCTTGATATGTTCCAAAAAGGTGAATTACAACCTTTAGTTGAACAATACAGCCCAGCTCCTGAAGCATAATTAGCATGTACCAACAGGTGTAAATGCTAATATGCAAATAAAAATAGCGCTCTCGAAAGCGCTTTTTTTATATCTCAAATATACGAAGTATTTAAAATTTAGGTGAAAATTCGCGACACAATCTAAGTTTTATTTAATTGTGCGGCGAATAACTCAACGATTGTTTCCACTCAAAGTTTATTCTGCGTTAGCGCTCACTTCATCGATATTTTCTTCATTCGATTCAGCTTCTTTCGCAGTATCTACTTTTTTGGACTTTTTGTCTTTTTTGGCTTTCTTCTTTTTTTTCTTTTTCTTCGGTTCTTCTTCCTCGAACTCGGCTCCATCTTCAATTGCTTGCCAGTATTCTAATTGCTCCATAACAGCAGCATAAATTGAACCTTTGCTATAACGTCCTTTTTTATCAAGTGTGCCCACAGGGCGAGCCATCAAAATTTCTAAAGCTTGGTCGATGGTATCAATGGCATGAATGTGGAATTGCCCAAGTGTTACCGCTTCGATTACGTCTTTACGCAACATCAGATGTTGCATGTTTTGACGTGGAATAATTACGCCTTGTTTGCCGGTTAAACCTTGCAACTTACATGCATCGTAAAAGCCTTCTATTTTGGCATTCACGCCGCCAATCGGTTGTACTTGTCCCAATTGGTTCATTGAGCCTGTTATTGCCCATGATTGATCAATAGGTAGTTGGCTGATGGCAGAAATTAAAGCAGATAGTTCAGCAACAGTTGCGCTGTCGCCATCGACTTGACCATAACTTTGTTCAAAGGCGAGGGCAGCAGAGAAATGTAAGATTTGTTCACGACCAAAGTGAGCTTTAAGGAAGCTCGACATTAATAACACACCTTTGGCATGTAAAGAGCCGCCGAGTTCAACACTACGTTCGATATCGAGAATATCTCCACCACCTTGATATACCGATGCGGTTAGGCGAGAAGGTAAACCAAATTCAACATCAGCATATTGAATCACCGACAAAGCATTAATTTGTCCGAGACGGTGTCCTTTTGTTTCAATTAACTGTGTGCCACGGCTGAGATCTTGCCAATACAATTCACGCAAATAACCTAAGCGATACTTACGGTGATCGAGTGCGGTATTGATGTGATTTTCAGTCACCATTTTGTCGCCCGAAAGTGCAGCGTGATGATGTGCTTCACGAATCAAGTCACCCAAGGTGAGGGCGTGTAATGACAAAGAGCTTTGATCTTCGGCTTGACGGCTAGAGTCGGTCAATAAAGCTGCCAAAGCACTGCGGTCAAATGGTAATAATTTATCTGTTTGTACATAATCGGCAATGAGCTGCATATAAGCCTGCTCATTAATGTCATTACGTTGTAATGTATCTGTAAAGTCAGCACGGATTTTAAAGACACTGCCTAACTCAGGTTCAAGCTCTAAAATGTCATAATAAATATCTGGTTCAGCTAGCAATATCACTTTGATATTTAAATCAATTGCAGCTGGTTCAATTGAAATACTACCGGTTAAAGTGAGCATGTGTTCAAGCGATGAAAGTTTTAATTGCCCAGATTTTAAGGCACGCTTTAAACCTTGCCACGCATACGGCTGTTCCAGTAATTGCTCTGCTTCTAAAATAAGAAAACCGCCATTGGCTTTATGCAATGAACCAGGACGGATTAAAGTAAAGTCCGTGGTAATTGTGCCATTTTGAGTCAGTTGTTCAACATGACCCAATAAGTTGTAGTGCGTTGGAAAGTCTTCAAAAATAACGGGTGCGCCAGCATTTGGCTTGTGGCTTGCTATGATATTGGCTTGGTAACGTGAAGGAATGCGATTGAATTGACCTGGGGTAAAATCATCTTCTTCCTGCTCGAGCACAAATTCAACATTACTAATAATGTCGTCTGCATACAATTTAAGATAATTCTCTAAACCTGCTACAGATCCAAATTTATTCTGAATTAAATCAATCCGTGGAATTACCACTTGTTTAGCAATTTCACGGTTTAATAATTGAACTTTATCACGTGCATTATCTTCTAGATCACCAAGATGTAAGCCTAAGCGTTCAAGTTTTTTATCCATATAACGCATATTGGACGCAATTTCGGCGCGCTGCTTACTATTTAAAGCATTGATGTCTTCTTTGGACATTTCTTGATATTTGTCATCAATCAAATGTACAGGTACGAAACAATGTTCATCGTCTTGAGAAATGAGCTTTAGATCGAGGTCTTCACCTTCACGTGTAATTTCAATTAAAGCTTGATGTTGTTCATCACCGGCATGTTGGCGAATCATCTCAATACGATTGTGATACGTTTCAGCAGTGAAGCGTCGTTCAAGCTGCTTTAAAATGGTTTGCCAGCTTTGATGCAGCATGGTTTGAAACTTAACAGCTTGCCCAGCTGGGAACTGAAGGGCTAAAGGTTCGCGTGGAAATTTAAAATTATTGACATATACCCAATCACAAGGTGTTGGCATATTTTTCGCGTGTTGTTGTAATAAACGCTTAATCATGGTGCGTTTACCAAGCCCAGCTGTACCCACTGCAAATATATTGTAGCCGGAATAAGGCAATGCAATGCCTGCCTCAACCGAAGCACGTGCACGATCTTGTCCTAAAAAATCATTTAGCGGTTTTATACGTTTAGTAGATGTTGGTATTTTTTTTAGGTCAGGTGTGTGTGTGAGTTGCTCTGGAGGTAATTGTGTTTTTGTTAGCGTGTTCTGAATTTCTGGTTGATCAAATGCGCTCTTTAAAGTCGTTTGAATTTCTTGCGGATTGTTTGTGCCGCTTTCGTTGACTGTAGTTGATAAAGAAGAGTGAATTTGTTCAAGTCGCTGGGTCACTGTTGAATCCAAAACAAAAGATAAAGAATATAGATTAAAGGTATACAGGTTTGATGGTAAAGATCAAGCAACAGCTGATTATTTCTCTATAAAATAAAACAATGATTTCATAAATGTTGTTGAAACAAAATTGATTAAGCGATTGAATAGCATCATTCGATTTTGACAAAAATAATCTGAGTCATGACAACACAAGCTTCAGGATGGAAATCTGCTTTTACTGCGTTTTTAGATCGGCGTGCGCTGATTATGCTGTTTCTCGGTTTTTCAGCCGGTATTCCAATTCTACTTATATTTTCAAGTTTATCGCTGTGGTTAGGTGAAGCTGGGATTGATAAAAGTGCGGTAACTTTTTTCAGTTGGGCAGCACTCGGTTATTCCTTTAAGTTTGTTTGGGCACCACTGATTGATGAATTACCTGTTCCATTTTTAACTTCACAGCTTGGTCGCCGTCGAGCTTGGTTGTTGATCGCGCAGATTTTAATCATCTGTGCCATTTGTATTATGGCTTTTTCAGATCCAGCTTTAGGTCAAAGCTATATTTATCAAATGGCGGCAGGCGCAGTTTTGCTCGGTTTCTCTGCTGCGACACAAGATATTGTGATTGATGCTTATCGTATCGAGCTTGCTGAAGCAGAAATGCAAACCGTTTTAGCGTCTACATATAATGCGGGCTACCGTATAGGGATGATTGTTGCGGGTGCGGGGGCTTTATTTTTGGCAGCTTACTTAGGTACAGCCAAAGGTAATTATATATACGATGCTTGGAAATATACTTACTTAGCAATGGCAGCTGTCATGTTTGTCGGTATTATCACCACACTTTGTATTCGTGAGCCAAATGTAGAGCGGAAACAAAAAGATTATAAACGTAGTGATTACTATCGTTTGGTTGCGGTATTTTTCGTTTCGGTGATTAGTTTCGTCTTGAGCTATATTTATTCAGGACGGCTGCTGGACGTATTAAAAGCCGCTTGGGAAGTTAAAGATTCATTCTTATTATTTAGCTTAGAAGCTGTACGTTTCATTGGCTCAGGTGCAGTCGCATTACTTGTTGGTTCAATGCTGGTAAAAGCTGGTGCTGTAAACAAGCAGATGGCGTATGAAACTTGGGTAAATCCGATTGCTGATTTCTTTAAGCGTTATGGTTTAAAACTTGCATTGGTCTTACTTTTATTGATTGGCTTTTATCGCATCTCAGACATCATTGCAGGTGTAATTTCCAATGTGTTTTATCAAGACTTAAATTTCAGCAAAGAACAAATTGCTGAAGCGGTTAAAGTCTATGGTGTAATTTTTAGTTTGGTTGGTGGCTTTCTTGGCGGTCTATTGGCGCAGCGCATGAATATCATGAAATTGATGTTCGTTGGTGCGATTTTAGCGAGTTCAACCAATTTGATTTTTATTGGATTAGTTAAATCAGGTCAATCATTAGATCCAGTAAAAGTCCAAGTGGGTGATAAAAATTATGTTGCGATTCCTGATGAAACAGGTGCTTGGAAAATTACAGTGCCAACGGATGTGTTAAAGCAGAACAAAGAGATTTCAGCAACAGCTGTTTACTCGATTGCTGATTCGCATCCAGTTACAGTCAGTATGCCTTACTTAAATGATGCGAAAAATACAGGTGCATTATTGCTTTATCCTGTGACCGCAGACAACGTTGTAAGTGCGCATGAGCAGAGCAATGGTATTGTGGTTCGTGGAAATTATAATCGTGAATTAAGTGATGCTCAGAAAATTCAGGTGTTGTTAGATGGGAAACCTTTCGATGCCAAACTGGATAAGCAAGGTATTTTCACAGCAACGATTCCGGGGCAAGTTTTGGTAAATTCAAGCTCTAAACAATTATTGACTCAAGTTGTAGATGGAACGAAAGTCATTTCTACAAAGCAACACAAATATGATGTAAATACGTCTGCGAATATGGCGGGTGTACTTGATATTGATATTCAGCCTGTAAACTTGGCTCAAGCGGGAAATGAAGTTGAAATAAAAGGTAAAGTGATTAAACCTTATAGTTCTAAATGGTTGTACTTTGCCATTATTGTTGACAACTTAGCTTCTGGTTTAGCAGGTGCAGCATTTATTGCATTCTTATCGAGTTTAACAAGTGTTTCATTTACTGCTGTGCAATATGCTATTTTCAGTTCGTTAATGACTTTAACGCCAAAAATCTTAGGCGGCTATTCAGGCACGATTGTGACGAATATCGGTTATCCAAAATTTTTCCTCATGACAACTTTAATCGGTATTCCAATTTTAATTTTAGTAGTTTGGGTTGCAAAGCTACTAAGAGAACACGGGCAAAAAAGTAGTTAAAATGACTTTAATAGACATATGAAGTAGATAAAAAAGCTCATCATTATGATGAGCTTTTTTATGGGCATAATGATAAGTATCATCGCATTAGTATTAAAGGATAGTACTTCAGTTATTTCTAGGCACATAAAGACGAATGGTATTCAAATTGAACTTTTGTATTTAAATGCCTATAGTAATCAGCAAAATTAATGTTTAGGAAAATGAATCATGCGCATGCTGCATACCATGTTACGTGTAGGCAATTTAGAACGCTCATTGGCATTTTACACTGAAGTACTCGGTATGACTTTGCTTCGTAAACGTGACTATGAAGAAGGTCGTTTTACTCTTGCATTTGTAGGTTATGGTGATGAAGCGAACCATACCGTACTTGAACTCACTCACAATTGGGATACAGCTGAGTATGAGCTGGGTAATGCTTATGGTCATATTGCGATTGCAGTTGATGATGCTTATCAAGCGTGTGAAGAGATTAAATCACGTGGTGGTAATGTAGTGCGTGAAGCAGGCCCAATGAAGGGCGGCGTAACAGTTATTGCATTCGTAGAAGATCCAGATGGCTACAAGATCGAACTGATTCAACAAGATGTCAATGCACGTAATAACTAAGCCAGATGTTTTTATATTTATCATTTAGGCTAAATCATTGTACTAAATAACGAATATAAGTGAATCGCACTCGCTTTTTTATATATGCCCAGTAAGATAAATGTTTACCTCTCGGTAAATTTAACTTGTTGGGCATTTTTATGTCTGAAATAAAGTTTAGAAATAACAATACAGGATGTAGTGATGTTGAAACTGTTAGCGCTTGATCGTTTTACGATACTTTTATTTGTTATGGTGATATTGGCAACATTTTTACCAGTTTCAGGGCAGGCGGCAGATATTTTTGGTGTGGTCACCACCGCTGCAATTGCGATTTTATTTTTTTTGCATGGTGCCAAATTGTCACGTGAAGCTGTGATAGAAGGAGTCATGCACTGGAAGTTACATGCGCTGGTCTTCGCATTTACATTTGCATTGTTTCCAATATTAGGCTTATTGGCTAAACCTATACTTGTACCGATGTTAGGAAAGGAGTTGTACTGGGGTTTCTTGTTTATGTGTTTTTTACCCTCAACAGTTCAATCCTCCATAGCATTTACATCCGTTTCCCAAGGTAATGTTGCAGGTGCCGTGTGTAGCGCATCCTTCTCTAATATTATTGGTATGTTTATTACACCTGTACTGGTCGCTTATTTTATCTTGGGGCAATCACAACATAATTATGATCCGACCGCATCGATTATCCAAATTACTTTATTGCTCTTGGTTCCTTTCATCTTAGGTCAGGTCTTACGGCCATGGGTGTTTCCGTATATGAAAAAACTACCCAAGATCGTTAAAGTATTTGATCAAGGATCAATCTTAATGGTGGTGTATGGCGCTTTTAGTAGTGCTGTCGTAGCAGGTCTTTGGCATCAAGTCAGTGGAATGACTTTATTTATACTGATTGTAGCGTGTTCAGTATTACTGACTATCGTGATGTTACTTGCACTCTATGTCCCTAGATGGTTGGGCTTTAATCGTGCTGATCAAAAAACTATATTCTTTTGTGGATCAAAAAAGACCTTGGCAAGTGGTGTACCAATGGCTCAAATCTTATTTATTGGTCAACCACTCGGTATGATTGTTTTACCGATTATGATTTTCCACCAGATTCAATTGATGGTGTGTGGAGTGATCGCAAATATTTGGTCAAAGCAACAAGCAGGTAAACTTTAAATTTCAGTATGAATGGGCAAACGAGCTTATTGAACTAAGCTGCTAGATTTGAATGTGGGATTGAAAAGACTGAGTAAAGAATAGGGCATTATCGAATCTGATCAATTGAGGGGTGTAGCTCTATTTATTAATCAATTTATATCAGATATAATACTGCCCAACTTGTTGTGCTTAGCTCTGACGGTATCCGTCTCGGTGGGCCAAAAGAATGGTCTGTTATGGTGTTGATCTGCTTTATAAGCCTTCCTTGTATGTCTACAAGAGTGATCAATTGCGATGACAGCTAAACCTTCTTGAATCTTAGGAGTAATCGACGATGCGCGCCGATATTCACCCAAAATATGATACTTTAGTTGCTACTTGTTCATGTGGTAACGTAATCGAAACTCGTTCAGCTCTTGGTAAAGAAACTGTTTACCTAGACGTATGTTCTGCTTGCCACCCATTCTACACTGGTAAACAGAAGAACGTTGATACTGGCGGTCGTATCGACAAATTCAAACAACGTTTTGCTGGTATGTCACGTTCTATCAAACGTTAATATCCAAAACAAAAAAACGGGCTTTATGCCCGTTTTTTTGTGCCTATTTAAACTGAATGAAATGTCAATTTTAGACAGCATAAATATCCAAGACCTTATTGGTCTTGAATATCGATTAAATGATCTAGTTTTTTCTGGAAGTAATCGCCCTGAATAAATCGAGCTTCAACGTTCCAAGCATTGGCAAACAACGTCATGTCATTCAGTTCACGTAGTAGAATTTCTACGTTTCTGATTTCATTAAAGGCAGCAATTTTTTCCTGCAATTCTAGACATGATTTATCATTGGCTAACATCTTCGTGAGGCTATTATCCAATGTTAAGCAATTTACATCAACTTGGTGAAGTAATGACTCGCTATACATTGAATGGCCGAAATTACGTAGTGCTAAATCAGCACCATTTTTGCGTAATTCTATAAATGCTTTTTGTGCATCAGCAAGATTGGTCTGAATGTCTTCTTCTGAAAATTGCAAAATTAATGGGTTTTTCACCTTACTACGAATAATTGTAATTAACTTCGAAATAAATTCAGGGAAGGTACGATCGTTGTACAAGACTTCTTTGTTTAAGTTTACAATTAATTTTGCATCAGGGAACTGTGTAATAAAATTATGTAATTGCTTACATGATTCAACTAAAATCCAGCGATCTAATTTAATCGATAGTTCAGAGTCTTCAGCGAGTTCACGTAGTTGAGCAATATCTTTCCATTTGTTTTCAAAAATGAAGCCACTGGTCACTTCATACGTATATAAATGGCTATCTTCTTTATCATAAAGCTGTTGATATTTAAGATGAATTTCACCACGTTCTAAGCTTGTACGAAGTGCTTTTAAGACAGGTACTTCATTACTTACGCTAATTGGCGCAATTTGAGCCTCAGGCGTACCAAAATCTAGCGCAGGGATTTCTAATTCAAGTGGAATATTTAAATCAATTTCAGGTGCTTTCTGATTGGTTGGTAGTGCAGTCGTAAAGGCCTGGCTAATGACTTGTTCCAAATGCGATTCATCACGAAGGTCGCCATTTAAAACTGCATAACCGATACGCAGATTCAGTGGGTAGCTTTCATTATTTACAGTCAATAATTGCGGCTTACTTAAAGTATTTAAGCCAATTAATTTTGAATCTAATTTAGCTTGATTATCCGCTTGGAATAAAGCCACAAATGCGCCATTGTCTAGACTAAATAATGGTACATGGGTTTGTTCTTTGAGGAACTCTTTTACATTACTGAAATAGCTCTTATAGGTATTCCAATTGGATTGTAAAATAGCATCAGAACACGATGAAAGGGTAAATAATACCAATGCATTAACAGTAGATGGCTGCTTGGTCATCGTTCGGTTAATTTGTTGGTAGCTTTTCGGCTTCTGAGCAACGTTTTCGGTATTAACTGTAGTTTGTCTTGTAGATTCTGTTGTTATATCTACAGCGAGTTGTAGCGCATCTTCTTCTGTCGCTGCAATAAACTCTAACTTCAATGGGTTTTGTTTTACCACCGCAGCATTTTGTGAAGAAAGATCGAAACGACCTAAATCAAATTGGCCTTGGCTGATTTTCTTAAAGCGCTGTTTAAAATCATTCAAATCGGTCGGTTGTAATAAGTCGAGTAATGGTAAACCAATGACATCATCCTCATTATTCAAACCAAAAAGAGTTAAGTATTCAGCATTGGCTTGAATATGAATACCTTCCTGAATGACTGCAACTGCTTTACGACTATCTTCAACCAACGCTTGTGTTTGAGTTTGCGCAGTTTCCAGTTCATCCATTAAATGTTGTTGCGTTTGTTGTAAACGACTAAATGAAAGGGCACGAATTAAACCAAGATAGAAATTATCTATTTCGTTTAAATCTAAAATGTCATAAATGCCTTTACGGATATAATTCGCGTATTGTTCCGCTTGATAATCTTCTGGCTTTAATAGAATGATTGGCAAGTTCGGTTGATTAGAAAGCTGAACCAAACTTAATGCTTGCTCATATTTCAGGTCATAAGCTCGACCAAAAATAATTAAGTCCCAATTTAGATTCAGTTGTTTTTCAAAATTTTGTAAATCGTCGAGTAAGCTGGC
Source organism: Acinetobacter sp. YH12227 (assembly GCF_013417785.1). Lineage (NCBI taxonomy): Bacteria > Pseudomonadati > Pseudomonadota > Gammaproteobacteria > Moraxellales > Moraxellaceae > Acinetobacter > Acinetobacter sp. YH12227. Next base: position 23,007 of record NZ_VPDH01000041.1, read on the forward strand.
TTGAACTTGATGCTCACTTTCTGTCAATAAATCTTGAATTTGGTTAAAACGTATTTGATTATCATCAATAATCAGTAAGCGTGTTTCCGTACGTTTTAGCTTTTTAGACAGTAATGGATTTCTCACTTCAATGCTTCCCATAAGTCATTATTTTTGATTTCATTGCTCTGTTTCGCAATAAAGTCTTTAACGACATTTTCTTGCTCTTCATTCAATAATTCATATTCAAAGCGAATAAAGCTTTGCGTTACTAACTGCGCTTTGTTTAAGTAAACTTTTAGATCTTCTTTACCTAGACGTAAGTGTATCGTTTGCTTTTCGCGGAACAGGTTGGCACCCGGCAAAATAAGCGTGGTTGATACTTGGTCAAGTTGTGTAGTTTGAACCAAAAGTGCTGGCTGGTGATTCGTTGTGTTGCGGTCAGTCCGAATATGCGCGGAACAAGGGTAGAGGTCTTGTGCTAAGACTTCTAAGCCAAGTTCGAGACTTTTTTCAGAAGACTGTTTAATCCAGCGAATCACTCCACCACGCCAAGGGCTTTGAGCATTTTCTTGAATTAAAATAAATTCGCCAGTTTTTAAGTTGGCCGGTGTTGTACCTGTCCATTTAATACGGTAGCCATTGACACTAATGTCCAGTACTTCTGCGCTATGAATTTGCTTTGCTTCACGGTCGAGAGCTTTGGCATTGGTCATGCCTGTAGGTATGTTTGAATCACTGGCATTAACAAATGAAGCTTCATTATGGAATTGATAATTGCCTTCAAGTTCAAGTGTTTCGTTAAAGTTTTTACCTTTAGAAAGATAAAAGTGTGCAACAGATAAACTGAAACAAATATTGATTTGTGCCGAGTACTCATAACGCTCATGACGGCGTTCTGTATTGTTGGTCAGAATGTTATGAATATGGAAATACAGTGCAGGGGTTAAGAATAATTTCTCATTCTTCGACAGATAGTTGGCATTCTTAGTCTGAGTTTCAGTCAAATGCTCAAGTAAACTCTGTGTAGAAATATACACATTGGGTTGATACTGATTATTTTGCTTCGCGTTTAATACTGGTGGGTAGTCTTTTTTACAGTCAACAATATAACGCGATAGAGTGGTTTCTTTTGGTAAAATTTGAATGAGCTTCGCCCAATCATAACTACACAAATATAACCCGTGTATTTCAGCAGGACGAATTTGATTATTATTAAATATATCCAGCAAAATCAGTTGTGCGTAGGCTTGCGCAATATTAGCAATTTGGTGCTGTGTACCTAAAACCTGATTAATATTACTTTGATAAAAATTATGTTCAATGGCACATTCAATTAACTGATGTGCAGCGAGCCATTGCCCTGGAACCGGCATGGTGTACAGCATGTGCTGTTGATACAACAGCATAGTCATTTGTTGTAGCGCATAGTAAATCGAAGCAATACGCGCGGTTTGTAAACTTTTTTTATGACCAAATGAAAAAATTGAAAATTTTTGCTGATTAAGCTGTTGGTTACAGCGTTTGGCAATATCAATATAAATCTTGGCAAAATGGCTACGTAATAACATGGCCAATTCAATGATTTGGTCGTTACGATCCGTCGTAATTAGGCTCTGATTAGTAAAGTGCTTTTCTAAACTGGTAAGCACACTGTCCAAAGTTGGATGAACAATCTGAACCAAATCAAAACGTAGCATTTCTTGGCACTTGAGCTCAGAAATTTCTAACAACGCATTGAACAGTGCTTTAGATGAAGTACCTAATTGTAAAATTGAAATGCCATTTAACCACTCTTGTAGTCCTTTGGCATTGGTAGGACAAAAGCTCAGTTTATCCAGCTTTAATTCAGTCGGATGTTGAAACGTATCTGAAGTATGCGTGGTCATCTTTATTATTTAACTCAAAAAGTTGAAGCCCCAAAAAGCGGTGTCTTGTTTTTCTCGCCCGCGATTTCCCGTACAAGTTTAGGAACCAAGTAACCCGGTAGATTCTCTAAAACTTCTTTATAAATTAAATCTATGTTCTGCGCCGGTGTATCAAAATGTGAAGCACCTTTGACTTTATCTAGAACATGTAAGTAATAAGGCATCACGCCTGCATCGAATAAGCGGTAACTTAGTTCGACCAATACATCAGCTGAATCATTGACCCCTTTCAATAAAACGGCTTGGTTAAGCACGGTGATTCCTTGTTTGACAAGCTGTTGAAGCTGGCTGCACGTAAAATCATCAAGCTCAGATGCATGATTTGAGTGTACCACTAGAATAATGCGTAGCCTACTGTTTTTTAAAATAGAAACCAGCTCTTCATCGACACGGTTGGGGATTACGATAGGAACTCGTGAATGAATTCTCAAAAATTTAATCTGAGGAATTTCAGATAAACGATCAATCCAGAGTTGAAGTTTACGATTTGACAGCGTCAGTGGGTCACCACCACTTAAAATCACTTCATTAATATCGGGTTGCTGTTCAATATATTGTTTGATATTTGGCCAGTCATCATTTTTAGGTAGGTTTTCTTGGTATGGAAAATGACGGCGGAAACAGTAACGACAATGAACGGCACATGCACCTGTCAATGTCAGTAAAAATCGTGATTTATATTTATGTAAGACGCCAGGTTGTTGGTTGGCTTGTTCTTCGCCTAAAGGGTCGGTGACAAAACCTTCATGCTCTTCAAGTTCGAGATGATGTGGTAAGACTTGCAGTAATATCGGATCAAGCGGATTACCTTTTTGCATTTTTTCTACAAAAGCACGTGGTACACGTAAGCGAAATTGATCCGTGGCAAGTAGTGCACCTGACAAAAGTTGATCATGTGAAAGTGCTAGGGTATCAAGCAATTCACGTGGGTCAGTAATCAAATCACTGAGTTGAGTTTGCCAGTTTTGCTCTTGAAATAAATAGTTTATCATGCCGAATTTTTGAAAATGCAGGGTTAGGGGACGTCTATAAGCCGAATAAATGCTGATCTCAGAATATATTTCTAGCTGATCTCATTTAATTGGATACATGATGAATCACAATTAAAAAAATAATTTGGCTTTGAGACCACTCTAATTTTATCTGTTCATGACTGTTGTATAAACAAAGATCTTTCATGTATGAGTGTAACTTAATCATCTTAGGCGCTTTAAGCGGGATTTTTTCATTGCGACATAGTGTATTGGTCATTTAGAATACGCAACATCACATTAATGTGCATGTGGCAGCTTTTTATGCTCAAGTTAGTTCTTGCTAAATGACTTGTCATAGCCCGTAGCACTATAGATTAAAGTTAGTAAGTTTGGAGTGAGCCAGTCATGGCCTATTATTCTACGAATGATTTCAAGTCGGGCCTTAAGGTCATGCTTGACGGTAACCCATGTTCAATCATGGAAAACGAATACGTAAAACCAGGTAAAGGCCAAGCTTTTAACCGTGTAAAATTACGTAACCTTAAAACTGGTAAAGTTTTAGAAAAAACATTTAAATCTGGTGATTCACTAGAAGCTGCTGACATCCAAGAAGTTGAAATGAACTACTTGTATAACGACGGTGAAATGTGGAACTTCATGGATCCAGAATCTTTCGAACAAATCGCTGCTGATAAAGTTGCTATGGGCGACGCGGCTAAATGGTTGAAAGATGACTCAAACGAACTTTGCACAATCATGCTTTGGAACGGTGTTCCTTTAACTGTGAGCGCGCCTAACTTCGTTGTGTTAAAAATCGTTGAAACTGATCCAGGCGTACGTGGTGATACTTCAGGCGGTGGCGGTAAACCTGCTAAGCTTGAAACAGGTGCAGTTGTACGTGTTCCATTATTTGTACAGCAAGAAGAAAGCGTTCGTGTAGACACTCGTACTGGTGATTATTTAGAACGTGCATAATGGTTTAAAAAATAGACTATTATCGAAAGGGATGATGATGAATCATCCCTTTTTTTATACCTAATGGTTTAGTTTTGTATGCCAAAGTATTAGATGAAAACGGCCATAACAGGAGTAAAGTTTCAAGGGAAGAAACAGCAGTACCTCGAACAAGAAAAATCAAGCTGATTTATTTCAATATTTATGAGGGATTGAGATGGAAACCATTCAACCGAAGTCAGGAATGGCTTCAAAAATTATCTGGCTGTTTGTGGCCATTCTAGGTGCCGTATCATTCGGTATCTTGGCACTAAGTCGTGGCGAGCATGTCAATGCAGTCTGGCTTATTCTTGCAGCAATCTGTGTATATAGCATTGCATATCGTTTTTATAGCTTGTTTATTGCAAATAAAGTATTTGAGCTAAATGAACGACGTTTAACACCTGCACATCGTTTAGCTGACGGTCTAGATTATGTGCCAACAAATAAAAGTGTTTTATTTGGTCACCACTTTGCTGCGATTGCGGGTGCGGGTCCTTTAGTGGGACCTATTCTTGCCGCTCAAATGGGTTACTTACCAGGGACAATTTGGCTTTTAGTGGGTGTGGTACTTGCCGGTGCGGTACAAGACTTCCTTGTCTTATTTATTTCAACACGCCGTGATGGTCGTTCACTGGGTGAAATGGCAAAACAAGAACTGGGTTCTTTTGCCGGTATCATCGTTATGCTTGGTGCCTTGGGTGTAATGATCATTATTCTCGCGGTACTGGCATTGGTTGTTGTAAAAGCATTAACCAACAGTCCATGGGGCGTATTTAGTATTGCTGCTACTGTACCAATTGCAATTTTCATGGGGATATACATGCGTTATATCCGTCCAGGTAAAATTGCTGAAGTCTCTATAATTGGCTTTGTATTAATGATGGCGGGTATTATCTACGGTGGTGATATTGCACAACATCCATACTGGGGGCCATTCTTTACTCTTTCAGGTACTGAACTGACTTGGTGGCTGATCGGTTATGGTTTCGTGGCATCTGTATTACCCGTTTGGTTGCTGCTTGCTCCACGTGATTACCTATCTACCTTCTTGAAAATTGGTGTTATTGCAGGTTTAGCAATTGGTATCATGTTTGCATTACCTGAAATGAAAATGCCAGCGGTAACACATTTCATTGATGGTACAGGCCCTGTATTTGCCGGCTCAATGTTCCCGTTCTTGTTTATTACCATTGCTTGTGGTGCGATTTCAGGTTTCCATGCGCTCGTTTCTTCAGGAACGACACCGAAACTTGTGAATAATGAGAAAGATATTCGCATGATCGGTTACGGCGGCATGCTAATGGAATCATTTGTTGCGATTATGGCATTGGTTTGCGCAACAATTCTTGAACCAGGTGTATATTTTGCAATTAATGCGCCAGCGGCTGTAATTGGTACAACGGTTGAGTCTGCTGCAGAAGCAGTACGTACTTTAGGCTTTGTGGTCACGCCTGAAGCATTAACATTACTTGCGCAAGAAGTGGGTGAAAACTCAATTCTGTCACGTACTGGTGGTGCACCAACATTTGCCATTGGTATGGCCCACATCATTACGGAAATTTTCAATAACCGTTCAATGATGGCGTTCTGGTATCACTTTGCGATTTTATTCGAAGCACTTTTCATTTTAACGGCAGTTGATGCGGGTACACGTGCATGTCGTTTCATGGTGCAAGATACTGTGGGTATCGTGATTCCTGCGGTAAAAAACTCACATAATTTCTTCGGTAATATGTTGGGTACAGCTGTAGCTGTTGCAGGTTGGGGTTTCTTTGTTTATCAAGGCGTAGTTGATCCACTCGGTGGTATTAACAGCCTATGGCCATTATTCGGTATCGGTAACCAAATTCTTGCTGCAATGGCACTTATTTTGGGTACAGTGATCCTGTTTAAAATGAAGAAACAACAATATGTTTGGGTGACGATCATTCCAACTGTATTCTTGTTTATCACTGCGATGACTGCTGGATGGCAGAAGATTTTCCACGAAAATCCTAAAATTGGTTTCTTGGCTCAAGCAGATCGTTTTAATGCTGCAATTGCGAAGAACGAAATTTTAGCGCCTGCAAAAACAGTTGCTGAAATGCAAACTGTGGCATTGTCGAATCAAATTAATGCGGGTCTATGTGCATTCTTTATGATCGTGGCTTTTGTCATGTTGTTTGCTGCAATTGGTGTGGTACGTCGTGCATTGGCAAATCCAAACCCATCGGTGAATGAAGCAGAAGCGATTTACCGTGACCCAGCTGAAATTAACCCGTCAAATTCAGCACATTAATAGGGGAATATGAATGAACCTGAAGTTTGCAAAAAGTGGAAAAACGGTGATTTATAAGATCATTAAAATAACCATTATGTCGCAGAAGGATTTAATTCTGAACCCGAAAAACTGGTCACGTATTGCGACGTTGTGGCAACGTTTACAGCAAAGCTTCCGCCTGATGGTGGGTGTGCCAGATTACCAAAACTATTTGGAACATATGGCAAAACATCATCCTGATTTGGAAGCGATGGATGCAAAAACATTTTATCGTCACTGTGTAGATGCACGTTATCCATCAGCTGGTGGCGGTATGAAAAAATGTCCGTGTTAAACACATAATGAAAAAAAGCGCCTTTCGAGGCGCTTTTTTTTACACAATCAATTTGAGATTAAACGAAAGGATATGAAAAATTCAGAGCGCTATTATGCCAAGGTAGCAATCGAAGGCGCGAAGTTAAGAAAGATGCATACTTTTTAAATTTAATTGGAATCTAAATTAGGTATGATTTTACATAGATTGTTTTGCTATAAAGAATGTATTTCCATTTAAAAACCTGTATGTTAGTGATCAATCAACTTTTTTATTGGGGAATAAAAGGTGTTTTGGGGAACAGAGAAGCGTCAAGAACAACAGCAAATAAATCGTCTGGTAGATGAGCAAAAACTCGCGTCCTATTATCCTAAAATTAACACTTTTCTTGATCAAATCAATCAAATTATTCTCGATAAAAATCAGCAAACCAAATTGGCTTTAGCCTGTCTATTGGCAGGCGGGCATGTGCTATTTGAAGACTTACCTGGTTTAGGAAAAACAACATTATCCAGTGCTTTATCGCACTTAGCAGGCCTGAAATTTCAACGCATTCAATTTACCAATGACATGCTGGCCAGCGATGTGATTGGTGTGAATATGTTTAATCAAAAAGAGCACCATTTTGAGTTTAAGTCGGGGCCAATTTTTACCCAAATTTTACTGGCAGATGAAATTAACCGTTGTAGCCCAAAGACTCAAAGTGCTTTATTAGAAGCCATGGAAGAGGGTTATGTGACGGTCGATGGTGTACGTTATGCTCTGCCTCAACCATTTTGGGTGGTTGCGACACAAAACCCCTTATTTCAAAGCGGTACTTATGCTTTACCTGAGTCCCAACTAGACCGTTTTTTAATGCGGTTATCTTTAGGTTATCCGTCGCGACAAGCGGAAAGACTGTTATTACAACAAGACTCACGCCATGAATTAATTGCGACTTTAAAACATGTTTTTACTGAAGCCGAAGTATTAGAGCTGCAAAGCTTGGTCGGGCAGATTCACTTGAGTGAAAAAATACTTGATTACATTTTGGATTTGGCCGCAGAAACACGAAAAGGTCGTCATGGTTTGTCCACACGTGGTGTATTGGCACTAAAAAAAGCAGCTCAAGCATACGCGCTGATTGAACAGAGAAATTATGTCAATCCTGATGATATACAAGCAGTATTCGCTGCAGTGGTAGCACATCGTATCGGCTTGTCCAATGCCGAATCAAAGCAACTATTACAACAGATTGCAATTCAATAAGGAGCTGACTTTTGGCTTCGAAATGGCAGCAGTGGATTGCAAGACGCTTTAAAATTGATCAGAAAAAGCAGTTAACTCAAAAAGATGTACTGATTTTCATCTACCAGCAAGGTTATTTGTATCTGGCGTTAATTTTCATCACGTTCATTGCAGGTGTGAATTATGCCAATAACTTAATATTAGGTTTTTGCTTTTTAATCAGTGCAGTGTTGTGTATCAGTTTTTATCTTACGTTTAAGCAACTACATGGTTTAACGCTTGACGTGGTGGTCGGGGAAACGCCACAAATTGGTGAGCCTCAAATTGTGAATTTGTACTTGAATCAAAACCAATTACAAGCTCGTTATCTTTGGTTTAAAACAGCGACACATCTGCAAAAAATCCTCATTCAAGACAAACAGCATCATGTTCAGATTAGTTTTGAGACGACACACCGCGGTAAATTTACAATTCCTGAAATTCAGATTTTTAGTACTTATCCATTTGGCTTGGTAAGAGCATGGACATATTTATATGTCCAACAGGAGGCCTGGGTAGCGCCTCAATCAAGTGTAACAAGTGCTGAAAATAAACAACATCAACAAAATTTTGAACCAGATATGGATGAGTTTCGTGAGCTGAGAAGTTTTCAAACAGGAGATTCATTGCACGCTGTTTCATGGAAGCAAGCAGCACGTGGGCAAGGTTTATATGTCAAAGTATTTGAGCAATATGCTGATCAACATAAACTTGAAATACATTATCAGCAAATGCCAGCGAACTCACATGAAGAAAAGCTCAGTTTGATGATGGGTTTAGTTGAACAAGCGGAACAATTAAATTGTACTTATGCGATGTATTTACCACAGGCTGAATTGCCATTTGGCCAAGGGCAACAGCAATTGGCTACAGCTAAACTTTTATTGGCGCAGGCTTAACATATGATTCAGCCTTCTATTCAACGTGCGATTTTACTGACTTTGGCTTTGGTGCTTGCCACTCAAGTTCTTTATATTCCAATCGCGACAACTTTGGTTTTTTTATTATTTGGCTTTGCTTGCTACTCAATATGCGAGTCAATAAAAAGCCCTTGTCTAAAGTTTGGACTTATTTACTGACTTTGAGTGCATTAATCAGTATTTACCTGAGCCATAAAACTTTTATTGGTGTTGATGCAGGTGTAGCAGTACTTACGACATTTTTATTTGCCAAATCACTAGAAACGAAAAATAAACGCGATGTAATTATCTTATTTAACTTTGCCTTATTTGTGATTGCGAGTAGTTTTTTATTCAGTCAATCCTTTGGCATGGCTGCGCTTGTTTTAACGGCGTTAATGAGCTGTTTTATTGGATTATACCGTTTACAGACTGTTGGTTTTAGTCAAAACTTAATCGGTGAAATACAAGCGATTAAACAAGATATTGGTCATGTTGGAAAGTTTATCTCCTTAGCTGTTCCATTCTTTATCTTACTTTTTCTCTTTTTTCCACGCCTGCCGCCACTATGGCACATTCCAATTCCTGAAAATAAAGCCACAACAGGTATCAGTGACAGCATGTCTCCAGGCGATATTGCTGAATTATCACAGTCGAGTAGTTTAGCTTTTCGTATAATCGGTGATATTCAAGCCTTGCCACCACGTACAGAGCTGTATTGGCGGGGGATGGCATTAGATGAATATGATGGCACTAAATGGACCAGTCATTTTGTAAATCAACAAGCAACTCAATTTGATGTATCACAAATACTACCGAGCAAGACTTTAAATTACCAATATCTTGCTGCTGACCCTAGTGTAATGTGGGTGATGGCCCTTGAGCAATCTGTGCCTACAGAGCCACGATTTCTATTTGGTCAAGATGGTCGAATTACGCCTTATCGTTTAACGGCTCGGACCGAACCAATTCAATTAAAATGGTTAGGTATAGCATCGCTTCCGCAAGTGGTTCAGTCACAGTGGTTAGCTAAACTAAATATGCGTTATGTACATCAGTTAGATCATAAGTCTCAACGATTGGCTCAAGAATTATGGGGTAAAAGTGGGGCGGATCCAGAGCGTTATATAGATCAAGTATTTCATTGGTATCAAAACAATAACTTTGTTTATACTTTAAGCCCCGGTGTGCTTGGACAAAACCGTATCGATGATTTTTTATTTGGTTCACGACAAGGCTTTTGCGAACACTTTGCTTCAAGTTTTGCAATGTTGATGCGTTATGTTGGAGTGCCAGCACGAATCGTTGTGGGTTATCAGGGTGGTCAATTAGCACCAGATGGGAAAAGTTGGGAAGTTCGTCAGCTCGATGCTCATGCGTGGACAGAGGTTTATGTCAATCAAAATTGGCGTCGTATTGATCCGACGGCTATCATCGCACCGCATCGTATCGATGGTGGAATGCAGGATTATATGGCACAAGATCGGACAATTTTTGGAACAAAGCAGTCGACTTGGGCCTATCAGCAATTTGCCATATTAAAAAAAGTCCGTGTATGGAGTGATTATGCGAGTTACCAATGGCAAAGCAAGGTCGTAGGTTATAATGCTGAATCTCAACAACAATGGTTCAAAAAGCTCGGTGTAAATTCTGCTTATGCAGGAGGTTTAATACTTGTATTGAGTATTGGTGGAGTTGTTGTATTTTATTTTATATGGATTATGTGGAAAAAAAGAAAAAGTTTAAGCCCTCTTGAAAGAGAAATTACCAATTTTGCAAAGAAATTACCCTTGAACCTACAAAAAGGAACTTCTGAAAGTTTTAGGCATTGGCTACAACGTTTGGCTGAAAATGTACCTGAACAAGAAAAGGATTCATTTGAAGAAGCTATTACGTTATTTGAACAGGAAATTTATGTAGGTAGAACGCTAAGTTCTCAAGATATTCAATGTTTTAAGACTTTGCTTAAAACTTGTACGCAAAGTTTAAAAAACTCAGAAAAGGGCTTGTCATAAAAAATAAAAATGAATATGATGCTTGGACTTCAGGTGTATAGCTCAGTTGGTTAGAGCGCTACGTTGACATCGTAGAGGTCAGCAGTTCGAGTCTGCTTATACCTACCATAATTCGATTAGGCTTTGTTGCACAAAGATTTGAAATGCAAAGCGCCCCTAATTGAGCCAAATTTAAGGCGTAACTTGGGTAAGTGGTCGACCTAATTCCGTAAATCTGTTAAGAACTGCTACACGTGCATGGATCTC